>NZ_JAUBPR010000269.1:0-1788 GCF_036700845.1 Microcoleus sp. S13_C5 | reverse complement strand
CTTGAACGGCTTAATTGGTAATCAGCGAAGACCTGCATGAGTATCATTACTCACTACAGAAGTGACATGCTCCCAATCTGAGAGAGCTTGGACAACCACAATTCAAACTGCTCGGGAACATTTACTAGAAAAAGATCCGAGGGAACTATACCTTGATTTTTTCACTGATCTCAAGCGTCAGATAGAGCAAGACTCATCTAAATCAGCACGACTAGCACGCCTGTTAGAGCAGGTTGCTATTCGTGGATTTGGAATGACTAAGGAACAAGTGCGAATTGAGAAACCAGCAAGAGGTAGTAGTCGATGGAGAGTAAATCTGGATGTTGCATCAATTCAACAACACCTTCAAAGCCATATTGTAGGAGAACACTTCCTTAACTCGATTACTTCTGATGACGTTTGGGGAAACCATGATTTTCTCATCGGGTCTTCTGATGTGAGCCAGCATCGCAGTTCTGTACCTATTCCCGCACGATTTTTCACACGCAGTGTACCCTTTTTACTTAACAATGCTGCTGGTGCTGTACTTAGGGTGCAACAGGGTCAAGCGAGTTATGATCCGCCTCGATTCAACCCCCAACCGAATGAAGAATTACTCAAATGGATGCTAATTGACCCCTCGTACCAAGACGAGCTAGAACCTGAAGATTATCAGCGCTGTCTAGCCTCAGCAATGGATGTTGGTCAGTATAAATTTGACTATCAATATTTGTTGAATGCAGACCGAAGTCGTCCAGATATTATCCTCAGAGATGGTAGCCTATTTCCGCAGGATGCTTACCTAGACAACTTTTTAATTGAAAATAGGCGGGGTGAATTCACTCGCGAAGCAATACGAGGTCTGCTTGAATGTCTCGATTGTGCTAAAAACTCTGGGATTATTTACTGTGGAGTATCCAAAAATGTACGTTTAAAAGTTTATAGTGCCGTGTTGGATTGGTATATAGCTAAGGAGATAGATCCGAAGTGGGAAGCGGGAAACTATACTCTTAATGATGGACAAATGATGACATTGTTGTTGTCCGATCCTTCGTTTGTTGGTGATTATCTAAAACAAACCATAGCTACCTGTCTGATACGTCGTTCTTTCACTACAAGAGCTACTTTGAATGAAAAAGCTAATCTTACAGACTTAGAAAGCTCTTACTTTGAACGTTATGAAAAACAACATGACATTAACATCAGTTCTTATAAACAATTGTGTAAGATTTTTCATATGTATATGTTTTTTATCGGCCACTCCAAAAACCCTAATCAGCAGTTACCTCGGTATGAATTTTTCCACAATGATTCTCTTGGCTCAGTATCATCAATAGCACAGAAAATTCTAACGGCTTTACGATATTCTAGTATAGATATTGACCAAGATCATTCATTTATGGCTGAGGAGCCAATTACGTATATAATACCAACAGTTACTCAGCAAGCACATATTTACTCAAAGGATGTGGGTAAGTACATAACTGATGGCACTGGACAATTGCTCATGTCCCGATATAAAGCTCTACTATCAGAAATGGTTTAGGATATCTGAATCATGCAAATCGTTGCCGGCATTAGTTTAAAAGGAATCAAACCGCGTGTATGGGATAGAACCTCAGAGTATTACCTTCCCCAACTACACGCGGTAATGATTTCCTACGCCGATTTTCACAAAATGCCTAAACGCAGGCGTGAGGCAATGGAAAAGGGACTGCACGAATCTCTGGGTATCAGGGTAAGCTCATCTAATTTAGTATAAATTGTACTTGACAAAAAGACAAATATAAAAAATGTGGTATTTACGTA
>NZ_JAUBPR010000133.1:0-16565 GCF_036700845.1 Microcoleus sp. S13_C5 | reverse complement strand
ATAATTCAGTATCAGGTAACAGGGGAATATTTAGCTGTCTTGAAGGGAGTCACTGCCAGTAGTATAGTTCAGGCAGTAACTTTTTAGACTTCGTATGTTGTTGCGCTTTAGCGCTAAAGTGCAACAACATACCTACCCCATTTCGATCGCCTAGTTTGTAGGGTGTCTCAACAGTCGATCGCACTTTTGCTGTGATTTTCAGGTATAGCAACCGCTTAATGTAAATTGTGTAGCCTGTCTTTGATTTTTGTGCGAGTCACCAATGCAGACTCACAGCGTTCCCAGTACATTTTAGCAACGCGATCGCCCTGATTCTGACGCCAACACTCTTCAAAAAGCCGCGCCGCTTCAAATAACTTCCCTCCCGAGTAAAGTGCCCTAGCTTCTGCAAACAATTCCAGCCTAGCTAACTTGCCATCTTTAATTGCTACCGGGTCAGCATCAAACACCTCATAAATCGTCACAGCTTCGGATTTTCCCTTGACTTTTACCGTATCGAGAGTGCGGATTGCGTATTGGGATGGATTTTTCAGGCGCGTATAAGTTGGCTGGGTAATTAATAGCGCCACCCCATAATTTTTCGTCAAACTTTCTACGCGAGAAGCTAAATTCACCGCATCGCTGATTACCGTCCCGTCCATGCGATTTGGTCCTCCCACAGTTCCCAGCATCAAAGAACCCGTATTAATCCCAATCCCAATCTGAATTGGCGCACAGCCAGCGTTAGCGCAGTATTCATTGTATTCAACGAGACGGTGCAGCATAGCAATTCCCGCTTTGACCGCATTATCCGCCTCGCCGCTAAATAGCGCCATAATCGCATCGCCAATATATTTGTCGATAAACCCCTTATTTTCATTAATGACGGGTTCCATGCGAGAAAGATAAGAATTGATAAATTTGAAATTATCCTCCGGCGTCATAGTTTCCGAAAGCGTGGTGAAGTCGCGAATGTCGGAAAACAACACCGACATTTCTAACTGCACTTGGTCGCCCAATTCCACATCAATGATGCTTGATTTCTCTAAAAACTGGAGGAATTGATGGGGAACAAATCGCTCGTAAGCTTTGTTGAGTTGAGCCAGCCTGCTTTCATTTTCGCGTACTTCTGTATAAAGCTTAGAATTTTGAATTGAGATCGCCGCTTGTCCAGATAAAACTTTTAATATTTCCACTCTTTCTGGGGTAAAAGCTCCCGCTGTCAAATTATTTTCTAGGTAAACAATACTAATGATTTGAGATTGATTAATCAGCGGCACACATAAAATTGATTTGGGCTGATGCTTTCTGATGTGGCGGTCGTTGGTAAATTGTCCCGATCGGGCAGCATCATCCAGTACCACGCTTTCTTGAGTGCGACTTACATAATTGACAATTGCGGAGGAAACTTCTTGACAGGTTTCAACGGGGATTGACTGCAACACGGTGACGAGTTCGTCATCGATTGTCCCTTCAGCTTCAATGAACAGTTGTCCCTGGCTTAACAAAATCAGATAGCCTCGTTGCGCCCCTGCATTTTCAATCAAAATTTTCATCAAGCTAGACAGTAGCTTATCTAGCATAATTTCTCCAGAAATCGCTTGAGAAGCCTTCATTACTGCGGTGATATCTAGGTGATTCCCCGAACCAGTCGTTGTCATTGCTACGGTAGTTTGAGTATTTTTCCTTCCCGGTTGAGTTACCGCGAATAAGTGGGGATATCGCGTTTCTAAATCCGTTACCTTAGCAGTGGCTCCCCATTCAACATAACAATAATACGCCTCAAATATGTAGGCTTGAGCAACTTTTGTTTTGCCCCATTCCCCGTAGAAGTTGGCTGCTAGTTCGTTGGCCAGGGCTTCGTCATTAACATATTTGTTTTCTTTTGCTCCAGAAATGGCGCGATCGTACATTTCAATCGCCTCAGCTTTATTGCTCAACACTCGTTGCCGTTCTGCTTCCACTAAATACCATTTATGCAGATAATTCATCGGAGCGTTTTGCGCCCACTGTTGCAGCGTGCTTTGATGGCTTTCGACTAAGGCAAGAATTTCTGTTTGGTCTGCTTCTGGCTGTGCCCGAAAAAGTGCCAGGTGCGTCAGGGCGACATAAAAATGAAAAATTGGAACAAAAGCCGATCCAGATACTCCCATCAAATACTGTTTGACGTGGGAAATATGGTCTAGGGCAGCCGTATAATTGCCATAGCAGTAAGCAAGCAGCAGTTTGAAGATGCAGGCACAGGCGATCGCCGTGAATTCATTATCCTCATAGTGCTTGGGAATCATAACCGTTTCATCGTAGGCAGAGCCTATTAACAAATCCGGCCGAATACGGGTTTCCTTTAAGTTTTGCAACGTCTGCTGAATCATATCCAAATAAACCCGAGCAGAATATTGTTTCAACTGCGCCATGACAGCCCTGTAACTTGCTATTTCTGGTTCCCAAGTGTCTAGTTCTACCCCAGCGAATAAATAAGTATAAAAGCAAATATATATGTTGTAGCCAGCGTTTACAAAGTCGCCTGTTTCCATGCCCAACCTATAGCCCTCTTTCAGCGTCGGTATCGTTGCCAAAAGAGATTCTTGGCGATGCTGAATCCAGCCACCAAACAAAAGTAGAACTGTGGACTTGAATTCGGGCACATTCAACCGATCGAGCAATGAGAGTGCCAATTGCCCAAAGTCATAGCCGGTTTCCACCTCTTGTAAAAAGGCACAGAACACCATCCCGTGCATCGCATACCCCACCGTCGATGCGGGCGCATTCCCAAAGGAGAGCGATAAACTCACCATCGTTGAGCTAAGCAGGGGCAGCAAACCGGGCATTCCCTGGAAAATGGGTGGAAACAACATACCAGACAGTTGCATAGCTGCCTGAGTCTGTGGATTTGTCATCACAGGTAGGTCAACCAATTCCTCAATCTTTCTGTCGCTTAGTTGAGCCACAAGGGCTTGTAGCGCTTTGCCAATCTTGGCTTCATCAGGTTCGGCAGGAAGTTCAATCCCCAATTGTAAGAGTGCGTCTCTTGCTACTGCGATCGTTTCTAACACCTTGCTCTGGGCTGTCTGAGCGGCAATTTTAATTTCGTAAATTTTAACTCGATCTAAAATCGTCTGAGCTTCTTGCAAAACCAGTGATGCTATCTGTTCCATACCATCAAAGTCACCATTCAAATAGGCAATTTCAGCAGCAGCAACATACAGATTTAGCGCCAATTCATATTGAGTTTGCCAGCATTGAGGTGTCAGTAGCTCAATTCCCGTTTGTAGATAGATCTTTGCCGCAGCGTAGGCGGTAGAATTTCTAGCCTTACGTCCAGCTTCTAAGTTTAGTTGGGCTAAGTCTGAGCGTTCACTTAATTGATGAATTAACTCAATTCCTTGATTTGAATGCCCCACAATATCAAAGAGTTTTTCTTCTCTTTCTATCTCGGAAGAACTTTGTAGCAGTAGCTGTCCTATTTTCAGATGAGTGGCTTGTTTTTGGTCGTCGGGAATCAATGAATAAGCTGCTTGCTGGACGCGATCGTGCAGGAACTTATAAGTGGGATTAGCAACAGACTGATTCGGGGATTGAGTATCTGATTGAATGAAGTTATAGCCTTCTAAAATTACTAAAATCAGTCCTTCTTGCAAGGCTTTCCACAGCGCTGATTCCGTTTGTTCTGGTAATTTTTCGCTGACTATTGCCACTGTCTCTAAATCAAACTGCGCCCCAATGCACGCGGCAAGTTTGAGAACATCCTGAGTTTCTTTGGGCAACTTCTGCAATTGTGCCGCCATAAACTCCACTACATCCGAGGCGTCGGCAAATGTAACTTGATTAATATCGCACTGCCACCCCCCTTTACTGCCTTCCTTACTAAGAGGGGATTGAGGGGGGTTAAAAATAATTTGACCATCTTCATGCAACGCCTTGAGGAATTGAGTAGAGAAAAAGGGATTACCTTGGGTTTTTTGATAAACCAATTCTGTCAGGGGGCCGGCTAAAGATAAATCGCAAATCAGCGTATCTGCTACCAACTGATTGAGATCTGCTAAACTCAACGGTTGCAGGGTAATCGTATTCACCACTGCTCCAGACTTCACAATCTCATCCACAGTCAACATAAACGGATGAGCCGGTGATACCTCATTATCCCGATAAGCACCCAATACTAACAGATGCCCCGTATCATCCATCAACAGTTGTAGCAATTTCAGCGATGCCGAATCTGCCCACTGCAAATCGTCCAGAAACATCACTAAGGGATGTTCTGCTTGGGTAAATACTTGCACAAATTTCTGCATCAGCAGATTGAAACGATTTTGGGCGGCACTCCCCGACAATTCTAGTGCAGGACTTTGAGCGCCAATGATGTGTTCTAATTCAGGAATTACGTCAATCAAGACTTGCCCACTCTCGCCTACTGCGGTGAGAATCAGGGTTTTCCATCTGTGTAACTGAGCGTCACTTTCTGATAATAATTGTCCCATCAATTCCCGAAATGCTTGCACAAATGCCGAAAAGGGAATATTGCGCTGGAATTGGTCGTATTTGCCTTTGATAAAATAGCCACCCTGTCTGGCGATCGGCTTGTGGACTTCGTTCACGACTGCGGTTTTACCAATGCCAGAAAAGCCAGCTACTAGCATCATTTCGGCACTAGCATTACGAACTCTTTCAAAGGCCGCTAATAGATGAAAAACTTCTGTTTCTCTGCCGTATAACTTTTCGGGAATCAGAAAATGGTCTGTAAGATCCAGCGTTCCCAAGTCAAATTCTTCTATCCTATCGGTTTCTTGTAATTGAAGCAAACACATTTCTAAGTCCTGCTTAATACCCAATGCAGTTTGATAGCGATTTTCGGCATTTTTCGCCATCAATTTACTGACAATTTGAGAGACAATTACCGGAATTTCTGGCTTGATTTCGTGCGGGGGAACTGGTTGTCTGGCAATGTGGCAGTGAACTAGCTCTAAAGCGTCTTCTGTCTCAAAAGGCAGTTTTCCTGTCAGCAATTCGTAGAAGGTGACGCCGAGGGAGTAAAAGTCAGTGCGGTAGTCGATAGAGCGATTCATCCTACCAGTTTGTTCCGGAGAGATGTAAGGGAGGGTTCCTTCTAAAACGTTGGGATTTTTCAGGGTTGGCATTTCTCGCGTTAGCTGAGTGGAAATGCCAAAGTCGATAATTTTGAGCTGTCCCGTTTCCGGGTTATAAACAATATTTGAGGGGTTAATATCTTTGTGGATGATATTGGCGCTGTGAATTTGTCCTAAAGTTTCAGTGGCAGCGATCGCCAGGAGCAGAAATTCCTTTAGACTAAACTTTCGCTGCTGCATCCATATTTTCAAGGATTCCCCACCAAAGTCCTCCACAAAAATCACGAGGCTGTTTTGGTATTTTTGCAAGTCATAAACTTGCACGACTCCCGCCTCTTTCAGCTCTCGGGTGATTCGGTATTCGGTGCGGTAGCGTAGCAATTCTTGAGGTGTGGGGTAGCTCTCTTTGAGAAGTTTGAGGATGAGCGGTTGGCGATCCGCTTCCCGAAGAGCCCGGTAAACCAGAGAGTTGGCACTTTCGTAAAGCAGCTTCTGGACGGCAATACCTGGAATGGAGAGCATATTTATTTTTCTTGTAAAATTTAACGCGCAGTCAAAACACACCGGGTTCGTTGTGTCGAGAATAGCGCTTTAAAAAGGAACAAATTATGTTTGTATAACACACTCTTAGTTTTTCGGCAGCGAAGTGGCTTTCAGGTAGTCTGGCAGAGTCAGGGTAAGGAGTTATAATGCGACGAATCTAAGCCCTGTTAATTCTCAACTCCATGAATTGTCCCCGTTTCGGTTCTCCAAACATCGTTAAAAATTGTCCCACCCCCAGCGCTAAGCAAAACTTTAAATGTATATATTGTCACAGGCAGTTTGTTCAAAACCCCAGACATCAACCGATTTCAGAAGAAACCACAGAATTGATTGATCTGCTTTTACTAGAAAAAATATCTTGAACCCGGATTGTCAGAGTCACGGGGGTGTCGCCCCGCTGGGTGCAATACTATAGTAATCAAAAATTGATATCATATCATGTCAGGTCGATAAACCATGATATACTCCACAGGAGTACCCCTGTAAGATTCTGATGCCCAAACGAATTACGATCGCACCTCTTATGGCTGTCGTTTTGACCCTGTTTGGGATGGCAGCCTGTTCCACAACAACTTCGGCTCCCGATACCTCGACTCAAGCTAGTAAGCCGGAGAGCAAAGATTTGAATCCAAAGAATGCTGATGCTTACTACAATCGCGGTTTTGCCTACTATCAGCAGGGGGAAACAACGAAGGCTGTTGCTGATTATTCTAAGGCGATCGAGCTGAATCCCAACCATGCTGACGCTTACTACAATCGCGGGTGGTTATACTCTATCCTGGGGAAAGAGACGAAGGCGATCGCTGATTATTCTAAGGCGATCAAGTTGAATCCAAAGAATGCTGATGCCTACTTCGGTCGGGCTAATGCCAAGTATACCCTAGGGAAAACAGCAGAGGCGATCGCGGATTATACTAAGGCGATCGATTTTAATCCCAACAAAGCTGATGTCTACTTCTATCGGGGTGTAGCCAAGGAGAACCTAGGGAAAAAAGCAGAGGCAATCGCAGATTATACTAAGGCGATCGACATTTTGCCCAAATATACTCCTGTTTACGTCCGTCGGGGTAATGTCAAGTCTGCTCTAGGGAAAAAAGCAGAGGCGATCGCGGATTATACTAAGGCGATTGACATTAGTGCCACATATGCTGATGCCTACTACAGTCGGGGTAATGCCAAGTATGACATGGGGAAAAAAGAACAGGCGATCGCCGATTATACTAAGGTGATAGACCTTGAACCCGACTATGTTGATGCCTACAAAAAGCGGGGCTTAGCCAAGTCTGCCCAAGGGAAAAAAGCAGAGGCGATCTCCGATTATCAAAAAGCCGCTTACTTCTACAATAAACAAACAAACCGAGCCACTTATTACTGTAATAAACAAATAGACACAGCCGCTAACTGCAATGAACAAACAAGAAGCAGAAGTGATTACCAAGATGCTCTTAACCAAATAAAAAAGTTATCGGCACAGTAGCGATAACCTGAAATAGGACGTACACTCATCAATCCGGTTTCTCTAAATAATCCTGGGTTTGGTAGCGAAAAATCAACCAAGAAACCGGGTTTCTGGCCTGGCCGTAGCGATACATAAAGAAACCCTGTTTCTCAGAAAATATTAGAATTTAGTAGAGAAAAACCTAGGAAGAAATGGACGGTCAAAAAATCATCAGCCGTTGCAGAATCTTGTTGAATCAGGCGGTAAACTCGATCGCACGGCTGTTTAGCGTCGTTTGGGGGGCACTCAGGTGGGAAACAGTCGGGTCACTGCATTTGATAAGCTCTTAGATGATTTTGATCTACTTCCTACTTCCGCTTACCCTTCCCGGCTACAAACTCCCGCAGCCGCAGTAAACTAGCCGTTTGCCCCAAATTCAGCGGCAGCAGCGACACTCCCTCCAACCGAGACTGCACCCAACCATCGCCCCAATACCACTCGTGAAATCCGTCAATTCCCTGACTCAATAACAGCCGCAGACAATTGTGCTCAACAATATCAACGTGATGCTGAACTGCCACGGGGCCTAGCCAACTTGTAAAGGTCAAACCTTGAGCAAATTCTTCCGGCAAACCGCTAGACAACTGCTGTGGCCACAGCCACTGCTGCAATTGACTTGGACGCAACAAGCTGTCTCTAATCGCTGTTTCGGAAGCTTCAAGCTCAATCCGCAGGTTGCTTTGTTGAAAATTACCGAGCATAGCAATTTGAAATTTTATATAGGAACTTTACGTAACTTAAATGTAACTTATTGCACCGCGTTTGATCGACAAGCGCGATCGCACCCTCTAAAAATTCCCCTCCATTTAGTAAAAAAAATTTACCTATTTGGAGAAGCGGTTGGGGAGTAAAACTAGAAACAACTGCCACAATCCGCGCTGCCACAATCGAGTCCAGAACAATCCGCGCTGCCACAATCGAGTCCAGAACAATCCGCGCTGCCACAATCGAGTCCAGAACAATCCGCGCCGCCACAATCGAGTCCAGAACAATCCGCGCTGCCACAATCGAGTCCAGAACAATCCGCGCCACTACAATCGAGCCCAGAAAAACATTCCGAGATTCCACAATCTAGCCATTCAATACAGTCTAGCCATTCACTACAGTAATTTTCACACTGAGATCTTCTGCGAGGAGTTCTCCCCTGAGATTTTGGTCGATCGGATTTCGGTTCATCGTTACCCTCGAAATTGGAGTCTTCACTGCCAGATTCACTGCTAAACCGGGCTTTCAAGATTTGATTCGCGCGCTTGCAAGCCGCAAATCGGCGGCGCGATGCTTTGATCGCCCCAAACAAACCCAATTTGGCGATCGCGCCCTTGATATACTGCGAGCAAGACTCCCCCCCGTACAGCACTCGGTGAGCGCAAGAAAACCCTTTTCTCGGCGAGATGTGTTTCTGGTATCCGCTAATAGAAGCTACAGCTAAGTGTCGGAGGGCTGCATCAAAGATAGGCGTTTGCATTGGTTTCTCATACGTTAAGTATTTCCTTCCTGCTAAAAACTACAACCAACAGCTCAACAATTCCCCGCGCCCCATCCCTCGCGCGATGCCTATTTTCGTATCGAACTGTTAAGCTCTGTTTCATTTCATTGAAATCTCCCCTGCTTCACGCCACCGCATCCCAAGTCCGTGATACCATCACACCTGAGTAATGCCTATAGAAAAAAACTGGAGAGAAAAGCTTTGACACTAAGGGTTGCAGTAGTAGGTTCAGGCCCTGCGGGTTCTTCCGCCGCCGAAACATTGGTAAAAGCAGGCATCGAAACATACCTATTCGAGCGTAAATTAGACAACGCCAAACCCTGCGGTGGGGCGATTCCCCTGTGCATGGTCAGCGAATTTGACTTGCCGCAAAGTATTATTGACCGCCAAGTCAGAAAAATGAAAATGATCTCCCCCTCCAACGTCGAGGTGGACATCAATATTGAAAACGCACACGAATACATCGGTATGTGCCGCCGCGAAGTGCTCGATGGCTTCATGCGCGATCGCGCCGCTTCGTTGGGTGCAAAACTAATTAACGGCACCGTTCACAAATTAGAAATTCCCGGCAACAATACAGACCCCTATACTCTCCACTATGCCGACCACTCCGACGGCAGCGCCATGGGAATTCAGAAAACTCTGAAAGTGGATTTGGTAATTGGGGCTGACGGCGCTAACTCCCGCGTAGCAAAGGCGATCGACGCTGGCGACTACAATTATGCGATCGCCTTCCAAGAACGCATCCGCCTGCCGGAAGATAAAATGGCTTACTACCACGACTTAGCCGAAATGTACGTCGGCGATGACGTATCTACCGACTTCTACGCTTGGGTGTTCCCCAAATACGACCACGTAGCCGTCGGCACCGGCACGATGAAAGTCAATCAAGCCAGTATCAAAAAGCTGCAAGCAGGCATCCGCGCCCGCGCTGCCAAAAAACTGATGGGCGGTGAGATTATTAAAGTGGAAGCTCACCCCATCCCGGAACATCCGCGTCCCCGCCGGGTTGTCGGTCGAGTTGCTCTCGTAGGCGATGCTGCAGGTTACGTTACCAAGTCTTCCGGCGAAGGTATCTATTTTGCTGCCAAGTCTGGCCGGATGTGCGCCGAAACTATTGTGGAGATTTCCAATAAAGGCGCGCGCATTCCGACGGAAGAGGAAATTAAGATTTACCTGAAGCGGTGGGATAAAGCCTACGGCATTACTTACAAAGTGCTTGACATTTTGCAGCGCGTGTTCTACCGTTCCGACGCTACCCGCGAAGCTTTTGTGGAAATGTGTGCCGATCGCGATGTGCAAAAGCTCACATTCGATAGCTACTTGTATAAGACAGTAGTACCGGCAAATCCTTTCATTCAGATGAAGATTACCGCCAAAACCATTGGTAGCTTGTTGCGGGGTAATGCTTTAGCGCCTTAATTCCCTGCGTGTAAGCGCACTTTGTATAAAAAAAGCGGGCTGTCACAAAACTGCTCGCTTTTTTTTAGATCTAAGATAACGAACCGCGAAGGCGCTAAGGGCGCGAAGGAAGAGGAAGAAGAAGAATTGTTAGTTCAAGTTCAACTGCACTAAGGTATCGGGGGCGAGGAAGTGGGAAATGTGATAAGCCCGTTCCTCGGTTTTTAGCAGGATTTTTTCGTAGAGGTAGCGCGTAGCTCGATCGCCCAAACTTTCAGCTTGTCCTGCTTGACGGCGCAGCAAACCGAGGATAGCTTGCTCCGCAGTCAAATCGTGTTCCAGCATTTGGCGGCAGGAATATACGCCGTCGGCTTCCGGCTCAAAACAGCACAGCTCGGCTAACTTGCTAAAGCTAGCTGCTGGTATGCCGCCCAACCCGTTTAACCGTTCGCCCAACTCGTGGACGCTATCTTGAGCTTCTCCGTAGCTTTCTTCAAAGAATTTGTGCAAGGAGTAAAATTCTGCCCCTTCCACCACAAAATGATGTTTTTGATATTGCAGGTATAGAGCCTGAAAACTAGCCAGCAGCGCGTTCATCCCTTCACAAATCGGTGCTGTGACTGAATGTTCCAGTAGAACTGGGTTTTCGGCTATGTGGCCAAACGGTCTCAATGCACTCTGAGTCTCAGCCATGTGTGTTCTCCTCTCAATAGGCAGTTTTGTTGCCAATAGAGTCAGTCTAGCACCCTAGATTTACCCGTCAAGCAGTGTCTGCCTCGATAGTAGAAGATTTTGTAGAGTAGGAAATTTTTTTTCTAAACCTATTGAGAATATTTAGCAGTTGCGTTATGCTTGAACAAGATCCTCGTTCTGAACGTTTCCTGAAAGTGGGGCGAACCTTCTGAAGGCAGGAGGCAGAAGGCAAAAGGCAGAATTTTTCAGGAAGGGCTGTTGATCATCTTTGATGTTCTGCTGAAATCTGGCTTTTAACTTCTACCCGCTACCCTTCAGGGTAAAAATTAATGCAAATTATTACTGTTGTTAAAAAATGAATCCAGCAGATCCAGAATTAGAAGTTTGTGACATTGTGCAAGTTAGTTGGCTAGATAGGTGGCAAGTTTACAAACGCTTGCAAGAACTAGAAATTCCCTGCTGGTGTGCTGTTGACCAACCTTTGCGGGCAAAAGTCAACACTGTTAAACAAGCGGCTCAGTTAATGAGCGTGTTGAGGCAAGTCAGTGCCCCTAGATGCGAACTGGTGCAGTGGCTGGAATGCTGCTGGCAAATCGGGTAAAGGTAGAAGGAAGTTCGGCAACGAGCAGTGTAGAAGATGTAACGGATTTAACGGATTTAAAGGAGTAATAACAATGTATAAATCTGGCAAGCAAGTTTCCGAATTCAGTTTAGAGGGAGAAATCCTCGCCCTGATTGTTGAAGATGGCTGCAAACTTAAATATTTGCGAATTAGCAGCGATCGCGGAGTAGAATATCTTGTTAAACTTTGCAAGGAATTGCGGTCATTTCTGTCGCCTATTTTGACACCGGGGTTGAGAGTTCAAGTTGTAGGTGAGAAAGAACTCAATTTGAAAAACGGTAAAATAAAACTTAAAGCTCGCAGCCTCAAGCTGGCTCAAGGTCACAAAGATCGATCGCCAGAACAGCTCGACTCCACCAATGGGCCTGTTGCGGTATTGACATCCGACGATCGCGCGATCGCTAAAACCGAAGTCACATCTCCCACAGCAGCTCAAACTGTAAAATCTCCGGCAAAAACCCAAACCAAAATATTAGTATGTCAAAAATCAGACTGCCTGAAGCGGGGCGCTGGAGGAGTCTGTAAAGCTTTAGAAAATGCTTTGAATTCGCGCGGTTTAGAAGACGAAGTGACAGTTCAGGGAACCGGATGTCTCAAACAGTGCAAAGCCGGCCCAAATATAGTTGTGATGCCGGACAAAACTCGCTATAGCCGCATTGCACCGGCAGAAGTTCCAGCAATCATTGACAAACATTTTGCAGTTGTTAAAGCTTAGGCGATCGCACGGATGCCGCAACAGTAAGTTATACCATTTTAGATTAAAGAATTAAAGAATTGGGAATAACTGATTATGTATGGGTTTGGCTCACGGCCCTACCGTTGCATCATTTTTTCAAACTGCTATTAGACATGGGGAAAAATCATTTTGATAGGACTCGCGGCGAAAAACTCACATCCCCAGGGTGTGGGTGGGCGCATCTTACGCCTTAATTTGAGTTCCGGTTGTATAGCGCCACCGCCAAAACGTTTAGGACGTTCTTAATGGCTCAAACCCTTGATTTTATTGCTTCTTCCTTCTTGCTAGTTGCGACTTCCATCGGGCTTTTTCGGAACGCTATAGTTCGATCGCGCCACTCGATTCACAGGTTATTGTCCCAAAAAACCGGAAAAATGCCAAAAACTATCACTTAGGGGCTTCCTTCGGGAGAATCTCTAAGGATAGACTGTATCTGAGACCCTGTGAGTATTGGGATAAAAAGCCATGTCAGAAGCTGATCTTCGAGCCCATCAGCACCAACCGCACCCTGCTGTTCCATCCGATACCGAACCATTGCAGTCAGATTTTGCTGCTGCTGGGGGTTTTGAGCCGATCGCCCCCGATGCGACAGACGCTCCCGCAACGGTTCCCCAACAGCCAGAAGAAGACTGGCAAACAGTAGATTTTCCCAACGCCATCAGTGTAGATGCAATTCCCACAAAACCGGAAATAAGAAATTCGCAATCTCCGACACAGCCGGCGGAGGCGGGCTCGCCCCCGATTTCAGAGAATCTAAAAAATATGCTTGGGAATGCCGAACAGGCAAAGGGCAAAGGATCAACCCCAGTCACCCTCATGCAAGCGCTGCACGAATGCAACCGCGACCTTTTGCAGCGCATCGCGCAGCTAGAAACAGCCCTCGAAGAGTCCCAAAAAACCTTGCAGAATCGCGAAGCTTTGCTAGAACAGCGGACTGCAGAACTCGAAAATACTCAAGAACAATTGACGCGGCTGTTTGGCAAAGTGGAAGTTTCCCATCAAACCCTCCAAAGTCAAGAAATTTTAGTCGAAAATTTAAGAAGTCAGTTGGCAACCAGCCAAGTCAGGCTAGCGACTGTTGAGCGGGAATGTGCGTCTACTGTGCAGCGCTACAACGAACAGTTACACCAGTTAGTAGCCACAGAAAATATTTGCAGGGAATTACGAGCCCGCTTGCACCGCCAGCAGCGCCACACTCTGCAATTCAAAGCTGCCTTGGAAAGAAGTTTGGACAGGCCGCAGGTAAAGTCGTCGAGGATCGAGCCGCCTGACAATAATCTGGACACCGCCAGCGCACAATTAGAATCTTTGCTCGCGGCGGTCAAAAGCTCTCAGATGCCGGTGCCGCCAGCCTTCAACGCTTCCCCTGTCCAACCTTGGTCGGAACCAGAAGAGCTTCCAGAGGTAGCCGCTGCTGCCGAGGCGATCGAGCCTGAATCCCCAGCCAATCTGGAACTCAACAAATTAGCCGAAGTATCCGGCATTCAATTGCACAAGAGCGAAACCTACCAACCTGATGAGCCGGCAACTGACTTGGCCGAACCGGTTGCGGAACCTGAACTGCCGGTGGCTGAGTCTGAACCCGAAACTGCTACCAAAGTGGACACCCAAGAATTAGCCAGGGCTTTTCAAATTTTGAACTCCGTTGAAACCTTTGGCATTCAAGAAGTGCGATCGAGTGTGGCAAAACCTACAGCAGTCGCCCAACCAGACTGGCTGAGCTTGATTGCCAGTCCGCTGCGGGCTTCTAAAAAACGCCGATCGCTAGCTGAAATTGAATTGCCGAGTTTTCGATAGCGAACTGAAGTTGCTAGTTTTGAGTCAACACTCAAAACTCAACACTCTTTTCTCCCCTTTCCCATGCCATAGGTGAGAGCATAGCTGGTAGCCAACAGCCACAGCCAAACAGCCGGATATCGGGGTTCCAACCAAGGCTGTACGCTGCGGGCGAAGCTGGGAAGCCATCCGAACAGCCAACTGGCCAAAGCCAGCAGAGTAAAATTCACGTAACTTCCCAGCCAGCGCCAAATATCCCTCAAGGTGACAAAATCTAAAATCCACAAGAGGAGAGAAGGATTTTTTCCGGCTGCTTCGAGCGCCAGTCGATTGAAAGTTAGCCAGTCGATTCTGTCTTTAATAAAAGTTTCGGCTACGGTGAGTTTTTGTCCTGCCAAAATACCGAAAAAGGTATTGAGAATTGAATTAATTCTTTGAGGCGGCAAACTGCTGCCGGTAGGAACCATCATACCTTTAGAAAACAGCCAAGTTACAGAAACATTGCTCTGGTAAGCGCGAATTTGGTTTAAGTGATTTGCAGTCAACAAATTGTGCTTTAATGCTGTATCCAAAAGGTCTGTTAAGCGGAAAAGATTGCGGACAAGAGAGCCGAAGCCGGTGAAAACGAGGGGAGATTGCAATGATGCTGCGTCGCCGATCGAGACTAGGCGATCGATCGCCACGGAGCGATCGCTGCTGTTGCTGCTAAAATGCCCCGGAATATAACCAAAGGTCGGTTTTTTCCACACCAATTTATCGACATCGCAGCGGCGGTATTCCGGTAAAATTGCGAAAAAATCCTCGTACATTTCCAGCAAAGAACCGGGATTCTCTGGATGTACTTGGTGGTAGTGAAATAGATAAACTGTCAGTTCTGTGCCGGCGCCGGGAAACAACTCCCAAATGAGCTGGCGCCCTCGGGAAATGTCCCCGTGAGTGTAGAGCACATCCCCGTACTCGGAATCCCATACTCCCGGCTCAAATCCTGCGTCGATGACTGCTCCCACTGTCGGACAAACGCTGTCAAAAGTCCGCCCTTCGTTCAATTGCCAAGCGATGGGAGAAGCCGAACCCATTGCATCCACCAGCAGCCGTCCTAATGCAGTGCGATCGGCTTTTGTCGGCAAGTAGCGGCCCTGAACTACTACTTTTTCCGCTTCAACATCGGCTCTGATAAACTCAGTTTCGTCCCAGATTTCCCCACCAGCTTCTGTTAGCTTAACTCCCGCTAAATTCAGCAATTTTTCGCCGTCCAAAGCTACATTGAGTACCTTTGGCGTGTGCAGAACTGGCGCTTGAGCAACGGGCGGATTGTTAGCATCAAAAAACTTGTTGTAGCCATCTTTGTATTCTCTGGCAATCAAAGTTTCGATTTCTGCCGCAGTAAATAAACCCAAATCAATTAAGCTTTGAATTTCATCCCGCGAAATATTCCACTCGCGATTCATTCGCCCGAAAGGCATTCGCTCAACTAGCAGCACCCGGTAGCCCAATCTCGCCATGACTGCGGCGTGAATCACTCCCAAGGCCCCGCCAATATAAATTAAGTCATAAAAAGTATCGCCAGAATCAGACACCAAAATCGTGTCTTCTGCCTTCTTCCCTGTTCCCTCTTCCTTCTTCCCTCTTCCTTCTGCCTTCTTCCCTGTTCCCTCTTCCTTCAAAAACACTACTTGTTTTGGCTTTTGAGGATTGCGAGTGCCTTCGCGCCAACGCTGTTCCCACCAGTAGACGCGCTTGAGGTCGTATTCGCCATTAGGCATTTTTTGGAAGTATTTGACGGTCAATGGGTAATAGGGGGCAAGAGCCTCAAAAATTGACTGTTTGGAGAGGTCTATGACAGGGGGTTCCCGGTAGCGATCTGGAAACTTGTTTCTCACAGCAAGATTGAGAGCTTCCAGGAACTTTCTTTCTCCAGCAGGCGCCTCTTCTAGACGAAAGACTTTTAAATAAGTGGTGCGTTGCAGTGACCAGACAAATAGGGAAAGTTCTGTCGATCGCCAATTTTGGTTTCCTGAATTGGTGTCAGCCAATGCGGGTTTTGGATTGGCATTTTGAGTTCCAGACTTGAGAACCTCGGCTGTTGTGGCTGGTGAAAGCAGGCGAAAGCCGTCAGCAGTAATAATTTTTTCTCCTATTCCGGGATCAAATTCGTGCTGCAACCAAGTGCAGACGGCTGCTGTATCCGGTGTCGGGACTTCTAGATAAAGAATTTCTTGCATGATTAGGCTCTCATTTCTGAATAAATTAATAAAGATGGGGGAGTTGACAAGGGAGCAAAGTAGGCTATACTCCCGAATACTTATTGAGTTTTAAATAAGTTTACAATGTTCTCAGATTTTTAGGTTTTCGATCGCTCTTGCTCTCGGTTGGCCCGCAGTGGCTGAATATCTACTCCTTTCGGTATGCACTTCTATGAATTATCCCATTCCTACGAATCCTCAAGAAATGATTGCTTTGCGACAGCAGCCACTGAATGAAGAATTGGTGGCGTCGGCGATCGCGGGTGTGATTCAAATAGCTCGATCGCGATCTCAGTCTTTGGATGAATTGAAGGCTGAGGTACTCGCCGACGACAATCTGCTCGATTTTGCTCAGAGGCTCTGGCTGAGCGACATTGTGGCTCAAGCTTGGAACAATTTGCCTTAAACTAGACTGCTGCTAAAAGATCTATAGCAATCCTAAATGATTTTCTATATCGAGAGCAATCCTAAATGATTTTCTGTGTGTAAGTATATTGACGTATT
>NZ_JAUBPR010000268.1:0-1809 GCF_036700845.1 Microcoleus sp. S13_C5 | reverse complement strand
TTCTTTGAACACAACTTGATATTTTTTATTATATCATATTAGTTGTTTGTGTAATTAATTTTGTTTGACTACTTAAAATCGCGCAAGTCTATATGCAAGATGCCCATTATTGTTATCTTCGCTGGGGTGCAACAGCTAAAGTTAACGATTTAGATACGCGCTATCCTCAGTTATTACAAAGAAAGCCCTCGAACAGGGGAACACTTAGCACAAAAATATCCACGCCGCCTACCACAACAGGAAGTAGCACTTCTTCTGAGCTGGATTTGACCACAGTCATGAAAGCTTCACAAACCCTATCTGAAGAAATTGTGCTAGATAAATTACTGGCAAAATTGATGCGGATTATTATTGAGAATGCCGGAGCGCAAAAGGGCTTTTTGATTCTGGAAAAGAAGGGAAAATTGCTGATTGAAGCTGAGGGTTCTGTGGATGAAGATAATGTGACTGTGTTGCAGTCAATCCCCGTCCAGTCTGTATGGCAACCTAATGATAAACTTCTAATGTCTCACACAATTGTTAACTATGTGGCTCGCACGCAGGAAAGTGTAGTCTTGAACGATGCTGCTAATGACCCTAAATTTGCTCATTCCCCCTATATCAAAGTACATAAGCCTAAATCAATTTTGTGCTTCCCTCTCCAACATCAAGGTAAACTGGTAGGAATTATCTATTTAGAAAATAATCTAACCACAGAGGCTTTTAGTCCCGATCGCGTAGAACTCTTAAATCTGCTTTCCTCTCAGGCAGCAATTTCCATTGAAAATGCCCGTCTCTACAATAATCTCACCGAACTCAACCAAGCTTTTGAGCGCTTTGTCCCCCGTCAATTTCTCCAAATTTTGGATAAAGAGAGCATTATTGATGTTAAATTAGGCGACCAAGTTCAACAGGAAATGTCGGTACTCTTTTCCGATATTCGGGACTTCACAACTTTATCGGAAAGTATGAACCCTCAAGACAATTTCAAATTTATTAATTCCTATTTGTCTCACATGGAGCCAGCTATTACTGAAAATCAAGGATTTATTGATAAATATATTGGCGATGCAATTATGGCTCTATTTAGTGGCGAGGCAGATAATGCAGTGAAAGCAGGAATTGATATGCTGCATCGTCTTACCGAATATAATCAACATCGCACCGCTTCTGGATTCGTGCCGATTAAGATTGGCATTGGCATCAATACAGGTTCTTTAATACTCGGTACGGTTGGGGGAAAAAACCGGATGGATAGCACGGTGATTAGCGATGCTGTAAATTTAGCCTCGCGGATAGAAAGCTTGACTAAACAATATGGCATTTCGATGTTAATTAGTCACCACACTTTCCAGTCTTTGCCAGATTCTAACCAGTATGCTATCCGTCTTATCGATCGCGTAAAAGTTAAAGGAAAATCAAAAACGGTATCGATTTTGGAAGTTTTCGATGCCGACCCGCCTGAGACTTATGAGGGCAAGGTAGCCACGAGAACGCTATTTGAAGAAGCTTTGATACTCTACCATTGGCAAAAGCTTAGAGATGCTGAGCGATTATTTGCTGAGTGCCTGCGCCACAATCCTACAGATAAAGTGGCTAAAATTTATCAACAGCGGTGCACTCAACCCGATCGGTACTAATGATGCGTTAGCTCAAAAGGGGTTGTTGCTGTCGTTGTTGTAATAGCCAATTCGATTAATCGTCTTAAAGCTTTTTGAGCCGACTTATAGCTGGGAGCTTGTTTGCCTCTCTTCATTGGTGACAAGTTAAGAAGAGCGCTCGAAAGTCAAGAGGGACTTTCTCTACAAGCTCAAATGTGTGAAACTCAGA
>NZ_JAUBPR010000132.1:0-16735 GCF_036700845.1 Microcoleus sp. S13_C5 | reverse complement strand
GGCAACCGTGGTGCTGACATTTTGAACGGCGATGATGGTAATGATATTCTTTACGGAGGTAAGGGAGATGATTTACTGACGGGTGGTTTGGGACTTGATAGTTTGATAGGAGGAATGGGAGTAGATAAATTCCTACTCTCTACCAATTCCGGTACTGATAGGATTACTGATTTTGAAGTCGGTAAAGACTTGTTAGTATTGGGTAACGGGTTGAGTTTCTCGCAATTAGCCCTTGTGCAAGATAGCGGTTCAACTTTAATCCGGTTGGCACAAACAGGGGAAATTTTAGCTTCTCTGGCCGGAGTTTCTGCTAACAATATTAGTGCCGTTAATTTCGGATTAATTTGACATTGAATCCGCCAGGGGAGCAATCCCTTATCCCCTGGCCATATTCACTCGGCGGTTTCAACCGCCGAATAATCTTCAATCCGCGCAGGCGGATTTTGTCTGTGTAGACGCGGTTTCAACCGCCCAGTTTTTTTTCACATCAGCATCGCTGATATCGCATTCCCGGTAACTGCGAAACTAACCCCAATAATTCCAACTGCAAAAGTATACTAGAAACTCTTCCGGCTTCCAATCCGGCTGCTTCCACAATTGTATCAAAAGAAATCGGCCCAGATACGATCGCACTTAACACCTTAGCCAATTCCGGCTCCAACGGCGGCCCTTGCTTCTCCACCGTCGGATTTGGAGGAAATAGCGATAACTGCTCGGCTCTATCTAATTTTGGCATAGCTCCGAGCATTTCCAACAACCTGTCTTCGCTTAAAAGTCGATCGCTATTTGGCAGAATCGGATGAGCACCTTTACTCAGCAACTCCAAACAACCAAAAGAACGCTCATCATCCAATCTGCCCGTCAAAACATACACATCCCGGCAAAAATCATTCGCTTGATAAGCCGTAATTAAAGCACCAGATTTATGCGGAGCTTCTATCACGATTGTAGCGCGACTTAAGCCAGCAATTATGCGATTTCGGCGCGGAAAATTAGTTTTATTCGGTTGAGTACCCGCCGGATATTCACTAATTACCAATCCCTGCTGCAAAATGCGATCGCACAACCTCTCATTTTGTTTAGGATATACAATATCTACTCCCGTCCCCACCACTGCAAACGTCCTTCCTCCCGCCTCCAAACAGCCTGTATGAGCCTCTGTATCAATGCCTGCAGCCAATCCCGAAACCACAGTAAAATCACTTTTAGCCAAAGCCGTACTAATTTTGCGAGTCCACCTTCTGCCGTATTCCGAAGGGCTGCGAGTACCAACAATTGCCACCGTCGGCGTAATTCCTTGATTCTCTTTGCGATCGACATTACCACGATAATACAGCACTGGTGGCGGATTGGGAATTTCCAATAATAAGCGGGGATAATCTGAATCGGCGGGCGTCCAAAAACAGGGATTTTTTATAAGATGTTTCTGGATAAATTCTTCGGGATTGAGTTTAGTGCGTTCTTGCACAATGGTTTCAATTATCTGCTTGCCCAACCCTTCGATTCGCATTAAATCTACTGGTTTTGCCGCCCAAGCTTCTGCCAAACTCTTGAAATTTTGGTGCAATCTTTGCAACAAAATCGGCCCGATACCGTTAATTTGCGACCATGCTAACCAGTAAGCGCGTTCTTCTAGCAACGAGTTACCCTCAACTTATCTGAGAATAATTTTATCATTTTTGGTTGAATGAATAGTAGGGAAACGGCATTGCCGTCTCCTGTATTCCTTGGGTAGGGAAATGGCACTGCCGTGTCCTGTATTTTCACAGATGCCCGGCTAGGGAAACGGCACTGCCGTGTCCTGTATTTACACGGATTTCAAACTGTTATATAAATATTTTTTTACGAACCGCGAAGGCGCTAAGAACGCGAAGGGAATTAAGAGAAAGGTTGACAATTACTGGCTAGGTTTTCCAATCTACGAAACGGGCGTAAATATAAGCAATAATTTCTCCGATCACAGTGCGAAAACCTTCGCTCGATTTCCACCATTCTTGGGAATTGTAATCTTGCGGTTCCGCCGCTATAATCCCGACTTTAATCGCAGGATTCAGCACTTCTTTGAAAACAATCCAACTTCTGCGGGCGTGAGGGCCAAAAGAATAAAGATTAATTGAGTCAACTTTTATGGCAGAAGCAGCCAGCCAATCCCGAAGTGCGATCGCAGAAGCAGCAGTGCGGTGTTTGACAACACTCGCTGCTGGTACTGCTACTACTTTGTTTTTATCAAATCCTAGCGCAATACAAGTCGCGGCAGTTAGTGCAGCATAATTTTTATATTCAGCAAGATAGAAGCCTTTACTTAAAGGAGCTCCTGTGGTAATTAATTGGCGGTATTCGCCTTTTTTGAATTCGGCGATCGCACTTTCGATCGCATAATCCGGCAACCAGCCTTCGACAACCAATATATCTGCTTTAATCGGCGCATTAACCGCCAAAAATGGATGGATATTTGTGAGAATTAAGAGCATTGCAATTATTAATCCCATCAGAGCAATTCCCCAGCCTTCCCTGGTAACTGCCCACATTTCTCGGCGGCGGATTAGACGAATTCTCATTTTAACTCGATCTAGATGTTTTCGGGTATGGAGGCAGATTCGGCGAGACTGGGGAAGAGGGAAATACTGAGAAAGTGATAGAATTTCCCAATGCCCAATGCCCCATTCCCAATGCCCCATTCCCAAATTATTGGTGTTTCAGATACTCAAAAACGCTTTTATCCCCGATATCCTGCGGCATCGGTTGAAAAAACTTACGCACAGCAAAGATGATAAACAAAGCCGCCCAAATAGCCAGCAAAAATTGTTCATTTTCGGCTGACAAAAAACCGAAAATATGTCCTAAAATTAAGAGAGGAACTCCAGGAGTCAAAAACTTAGTTTCTAGGCGATTAAAGCAGAATGCTTCCTTAAAATAAATGCCATTTAAGGCGGCAAAAGTAAAGCCAATTCCCCACAAAGTGGCGGGATGTTCGTACACTGCTAAAGCTAGAGGTTGGCTGCTTTGTAGGGCGACAAACAATGCTGCCGCGCCACCGATCGCCCAAAACGCCTGTAGTGTTCGGTGCAGCGCAATCATGTAAATGTGAATAGTTGCCAAGCTGACGCCTAAAGCTATCCAGAAACAAGCAAAAACAGGCGTTACAGCTTGGATTGCAGTTGGGTTGTCGCCCTGTTGCAGCACCAGAGTAGTGCCGATCGCAAAACACAGCGCCGCCACCCCCAATCCCGCGCGGTAAATCAACACTCCCGTGCGATCGTTTTGAGTAATCGTAAATTCGCCGAATTGTCCTTGATAGACTGGCGATTCATCAGGTGATTTCAGTAGTTGCATTACAGCTTCCTCCTATCAGACACGAATGTACTTCTGCCAAGATATACTTTATTGATAAACCGATCCAGCGAGACCGAGCGATGCCTAAATTTAACAAGCCTAAACTTAATCAGCCTAAAGTCAACAAGTCTACAGTTAACAAGTCTACAGTGGACGATCGCCCAGATCAAAGCAAATCCCTTTCTTCCGAATCCGAACTTCCTCCAGTTCAGCTTGATGAAACCATTGTAGCAGGCAGAAGACCGAAACCGGTCAACGACTTTCAGAGCCTGCTGGAGGAATTATCCGAATTGAGAGCGGGGTTCGATCCAGAAATGTTAGCGCATCTAGATAAAAATATCCCATTTAATACCAAGCAATTTGAAACTAAAATCAGCAAAATTTTGGGGTCTAAAAATATTGATTGTACTCTAAAAAATTCCGTCAAATATCTAGAGTACATCAAGCAAAATATTCAACTTCCCTGCCACGTTACCGGCATAGAAGAGTTTGAATGGGAAGAAGAGTATACAATGGGTTCGGGAAGCAAAAAAGAATATGCACGGCTCAAAAAAACTCAACCTTCTTATACTGATAGGTTCATAATTAATCGGTTGGAGGATTTGGTGGTTCAGGAAGAAGGCATATTTGTGGAAGTGCAGCGCGTCGGCGATCGCCAAAAGTTTATGTTGCCTTTAGCAGAGTTAGAATCAGTTGATGTAATCTCCCGCAACAATCAGTTATTAGATGATTATGCCGTGTGGTTTCTCAATTATTAAGCAAGAGTGGAAAACTCGAAGAGTGGGGAAGGGGAAGAGGGGAAGAATGGGAGAAGGGGAGAGTGAGGGATGGGAAAAATCTTTCTTCTTCCTCCTTCCTTCTCCCTGACATCCGTTACATCCGTTACAGAATCCGTTGCCGAACTTCCTTCTTCCTTCTTAATTAAATGGAAGCTGGCAAGTGCGATCGCGAAACCAAAGCCAAAGCTTCAACCAAACTGCGAACAGCCGCAATCATCGCCACTTCGCTATTAAGTTGGCTGACAGCAGAACCGACACCAACACCCGCAGCACCGGCTCCAATAGCGAGGGGTGCGGTGACGCTGGAGATACCGGAAGCGCAGAGTACGGGGACGGATACGGCGCGGGAAATTTCAAAGGCTGCAGCCAAAGTAGGCGCTGCTTTTTCAATTAATCCCAATGTGCCGGCGTGAATTGGTTGAGCGCTGGTGCCACCTTCGGTTTGGATGATATTAGCCCCAGCTTTGACTAATTCAATTGCTAACTGCACTTGTTTGTCGAGTGCCAAAATGTGGGGAACTGTTACAGAAAGAGTGATATTTGGAAATAGCGATCGAGTTTCGCGAGTCAACTGCAAAACTTCTTCAGCTTCAAAGCGGCGGCCTACTGCGTAGAAAGCATCAAAGTTACCAATTTCAATCAAATCAGCGCCAGCTTCTACCGCAGGCACAAACTTTTCCGGTTCCACAGCCGATACACAAATTGGCAAGTTTGTCAACTGTTTTGCCATCAATACCAAATCTCGATCGGCAGCAATATCGAGAAAGGAAGCACCGCCGAGATCCGCTGCTTTGACGACAGCAGCAACGTTCGCGGCATCAAAATTATTTAAACCGCTGATAATTTTCAGGGCGCGACCTTGCTCAAAAGCGCGCTGCAATTTAGAATTTACACTCATCGTTAGTTTTCCAACTCAAAAAATTTCTTAGACTCATTTTGACACAAATTAGAAGAATTTTTTATTTTTAATTCTTAATTTTTAATTACTTCCCGGCTGTCGAAATTTGTAAACATCTTTGATAACTTGTACCCATCCGTCAGAGAGAGATTCGAGAATACGAGATCCCTTTTCTTTCGTCGCCACCGTCGCATCGCCCAACACACCGCTTTCAGTCAACTCTCGCGTCAGCCAAGCAAAAGGCAAATTTCCTTCCATACTCAGCAAACTGTCTGTTGGTAAACCCTGCGGGTACTCGCAAACAGCCAGTTCCATTTTCACCTGTTCGGGCAAAATTGCCAACATCAAACTCGTTTCTGCCTCACCAGCGTGAATCCCAAACTCCAACTCCTTAGCACTCAATAATTCAGCAGCCACATTTGGAACCCGCCAAACAAACAGTGGAAAAACCGAAAAATCCTGATATTTTTGATGGATGTCCCGCGCCGCAATTTCCATTACCTGCGGCTGTCCGCCGTGAGCATTCATTAACACTAATTTACGAAACCCAGCCTGATAAATACTGTCTGCAATTTCCCCGATTACTGCTAAGAGTGTCTGAGCACTGAGCATAATTGTACCGGGAAAATGGCAGTGTTCATTCGACTTGCCGTAGTACAAAGGCGGCAAAGCATACGCGGGAATATTTGCCTCTAACTTTGCCAGGGCTTTGCCTGTCACCGCCGCGCTAATTGCCGCATCTACAATTAAAGGCAAATGGGGGCCGTGCTGTTCGATCGCACCTAGCGGCAGAATTATCACAGTATTTTCCTTATCCAGCATAGACTGAATTTCTCTCCAAGTTAGATAGGGAAAAAAGCGCGATTCTGGAATAAAATTGTGCATATTGTAGCGGTAAGAGCATAGACAACCAAGGCAATTAACTAGCCAGAAAATTAAAAAGTAATTCCCAAGATAGATCACATCTTCTGTCTGTCGGTAGATAATATAATATACCAGATACTTTAAGAGAGCGCTGATAATCTACGCTCGCCAGCTCAGACCGCAAGACGTAGAGACGACTAATTGATGGAAGCTTGGCAAACCCCACAAACTAATTTAACCGACATTCCGATCGCCGAGGAACTGTCGCGCCGCATCCCTAGATCGCACGATCAAAAAGCAGAAAACCGAGCGCTGCAAACGCTGGCTAGACAATTGGCAACCTCACCCCACAGGCTGCTCAAAACACTGGTTGCGATCGCTAAAGATTTGTGCGGCGCAGGAAGCGTCGGAGTCTGCTTGCTAGAAGAAAATGCAACTTCCGAACAAATATTTCGGTGGGAGGAATTGGCGGGCGCCTGGGAAGCAGCAGAAGATAGAAACACACCCCGCAAATTGCGTTTGTCGGGAGCAGGTTTTGATCGCCAAACTCCCCAGCTTTACTTCGCTCCAGAACAATACTTCACCGACTTACAGCAGCTAGAAAAGCCGATCGCCGAAGCGTTAGTCGTGCCACTGCAAGCAGAAAATCAACCGCTGGGGGCAATATGGATTGTATCTCACGAGGCCGATCGGCAATTCGATGCCGAAGACTTGCGGATCGCGATCGCCCTAGCAGACTTTGCCGTTGCCGCCCTACAAATAGATCGCGCCAATCAAACCAAAGAAGCTTTGCGAGAAAGCGAAGAACGCTGGCAATTAGCCTTGCAGGGCAACAACGACGGCATTTGGGATCACAACCTGCAAACAAATTGCCCTGTTTTGAGCGATCGCTTTTTAGAGATTTTGGAACGCGGGCCCGAAGAAGTCAAAAACTTCAGCCAATATTTGAGCTACATTCATCCCGATGATTTGGAGATAATGCAAAGCAATTGGCAGCAGCACTTAAATCGAGAAACCTCACATTATTGCTGTGAGTACCGCATTCGCTGTTCCGACGGGCGCTACAAATGGGTTTTAGCCAGAGGGCGAGCAATGTGGGACGAGTCAGGCAATCCCTTGCGGGCCGTGGGTTCCCTCACAGATATCACCGATCGCAAACAAACTGAAATTGCCTTGAAACAAAGCGAAGAACGTTTGAGCGTTGCCATCGAAGGCTCAGGCATGGCAACCTGGGATTTTGACGTGCGAACAAATCGACTAATTTGGTCGGCGACCCATTTCAGCATTTTGGGCTGCGAACCGGTACCGGGCGGCGAAGTAAGCGCGGCTGTGTGGGAAAACTGCGTGCATCCAGACGACTTAAAGCAAGTCCTACAGGAAATAGAAACAGCTCGGCAAACCCGATCGTTCTACTCCCCCGAATACCGGATCATCCGGGCCGACAACGGAGAAATCCGCTGGTTGAGCGCGTTCGGGCGCTATCTCTACGACGCGGCAGGGGAAGCAGTGCGGTTTATCGGAGTATTATTTGATGCTACCGATCGCAAAAAGGCCGAACTAGCGCTGCAACAGAGCGAGCAAACCGTGCGCCGTCAACTTCTAGAGATAGAGTCGCTCTACCAAACAACTCCCGTGGGTTTGGCCGTTTTAGACACAGATTTGCGGTTCGTGCGGCTCAACCAGCGGTTTGCCCAAATGAACGGCTTGGCCGTAGAAATGCACATCGGCCACACCCTGCGCGAAATTGTCCCCGACTGGGCAGACACAGCCGAACCTTTGTTGGGCCACCTTCTCGACACCGGAGAACCGATCCGGAATTTTGAACTCACGGGTAAAACTAGGGCTCAACCCACTGTGGTTCGCACTTGGCTCCAGAATTGGTGGCCGCTCAGAGACAGGGGCGGAGAGATTGTCGGGATTCATATCGTGGTACAGGAAATTACCGCTCGCAAAATGGCCGAACTCGCCTTGCAAGAAAGCTACAACCGTTTCCAATTAGCTACAACGGCGATCGACGGCCTGGTGTTTGAGTGGGATTTGGCAGCAAACTCAGTTTACCGTTCCGAGGGACTGTGTTCGATCGTCGGTGTCTGCCCAGAGGATGCACCCGCAACACCAGAGTGGTGGAGAGAACGCATCCATCCCGCCGATTTGGCACGCATCCAGGCCGGGGGGCAATCAGTCTTAAGTGCCGAGCGCTACGAAGTCGAGTACCGAGTCCGGCACGAAGACCGGCGCTGGATCGATGTTTGGGAGCGCGGCTGTTTGATCCGCAACCAGCAAGGTGAAGTGACCAAAATAGTCGGCTTCACCAGCAATATTACCAAGCGCAAACAAGCAGAAGCAGCACTGCGCGATCGTGAAACCCACCTGCAGTTGATTCTTGACAGCGCCAAAGACTACGCCATCTTCACCATCGACAGCGACGGACACGTTACCAGTTGGAACGCAGGCGCCCAGAGATTGCTGGGCTATACTGAAGCTGAAATCGTCGGGCAAGACGGACGAATCATCTTCACCCCAGAAGACTCTGCTGCTAGAAAGCCGGAAGCAGAAAGGCACATCGCCCTGACTCAGGGAAAGGCAGAAAACGAGCGCTGGCACGTCCGCAAAGACGGCAGCCGCTTTTGGGGCAGCGGGCTGGTGAGGCCCCTGCGCGACGCAGCCGGCGAGGTACAAGGTTTCCTGAAAATTATGCAGGACAAAACCGAGCGCCGGCAAATAGAAGAAGCACTGCGGCAAAGCGAAAATCTCTACCGCACCCTAGCCGAGGGCGTCCCGGAATTAATGTGGATCAACACCGCCGACGGCAGGTTAGAGTTTTGCAACCAACACTGGAAAACCTATACGGGCATCAGGCCAGCACAATTTCCGCTGGCTGGACTGGTGCAGCAATTATTTCATCCTGACGATCTGCCAGCAGTTGTCGCCACGCGCACCAAAGCGATTGAAGCAGGGGAATCCTACGAATTTGAGTGTCGGGTGCGTAGGTTTGACAACACCTACCGCTGGCATCTGGCGCGACTTGTGCCCGTCAAAGACAGGGGGGGACAGGTTGTGCAATGGGCGGGGATCGGGATTGATATTGACGATCGCAAACGAGCAGAAGAAAGCTTAGCCGAAAGCGACCGCCGCTTTCGCTTCCTGGCTGAGTCGCTGCCCCACCTGATTTGGAACGTAAGCTCCGCCGGGGAAATTCGCTTTACCAATCAACAAAAATGGTTGGAATATCTGGGGATGTCTTACGAGGAAGCCGCTCAAAACAATTGGGAATCCCTAGTCCCGCCCTCGGATTTGGCAGAATCTTGGGCCCGCTGGGAAGAATGTCTAATCACCGGAGAAGTTTATCAAATTGAGCTGCGCCTGCGGCGGGCAGCAGACAAAATGGAACGCTGGCATTTGTCCCGGGCCGTGCCAATTCGCGACGCAGGGGGCCAGGTTGTCGAGTGGATCGGCACGAATACCGATATTCACGATCGCAAACAAGCCCAACTCAACGAGCAGTTTCTCTCTGATCTGGAAGTCCGCTTGCGGCAGCGCTTCAACCCCGCAGAAATGTTGTCGGAAGCCATGAACAGTCTGGGAGAATATTTACAGGTCGATCGCTGCATCTGGCACGAAATCGATGTAGAAGGCGATCGGGCAATTGTCCACCAAGACTGGCACCAGTCCGACCTTGCCAGCGCCGCCGGCACCTATCAACTCTCCGACTTTAAGACGCCAGAACTGAAAGCTCTCTCTATGGCAGGTCAAACACTTGTCATCTCAGATATCGCTAATCACCCGCATACAACGCATTTGGTCGATAACTACGGGGCCGCTAGCATTTGCGCTTTAGTTGATGTTCCCTGCCTTCAGGAAGGGCGCTGGGTGGCTCTTTTGGTAGTGACATCAAAGGTGGTTCGGCACTGGCGGCCCGATGAAGTTTGGCTGATGCAAGAAGTGGTGGCTCGCCTCTGGACGGTCATCCTGCACGCGCGAGCCCTGCAGGATCTGCACGAAAGCGAGGCTCGGTTCCGCGCTCTAGCTGACAACATCGCTCAGTTGGCCTGGATGACTGATCCTGCTGGGCGGATTTTCTGGTACAACCAGCGCTGGTTTGAGTACACGGGAACCACCCTGGAGGAAATGCAAGGCTCGGGCTGGCAACAGGTGCACCACCCGGAACACATCGATCGCGTTGTGGAAAAATTTAGGCGCTGCATTGAAACAGGTGAACTCTGGGAAGATACTTTCCCCTTGCGCGGCAAAGACGGATCGTACCGCTGGTTTCTCTCCCGCGCCGTGGCGATTCGCGACGATCAAGGCAACGTACTGCGCTGGTGTGGCACCAACACTGACATTACTGATCGAAAAGTTGCAGAAGCGGAACGGGAACGCCTTCTAGCGCGGGAAAAGGCAGCGCGGGAAGAAGCAGAACAGGCTAACCGCGTCAAAGACGAATTTTTGGCTGTTTTGTCCCACGAATTGCGGACTCCCTTAAACCCGATTATGGGCTGGACGAAGCTGCTGCGATCAAACGTTCTGACACCGGAAAAGCAGCGTTACGCCTTAGAGACGATCGAGCGCAACGCCAAACTGCAAACCCAGCTTATCGAAGATTTGCTGGACGTATCGGGTATTCTGCAAGGTAAGGTCAGCTTGAAAGTTGCACCTGTGGATTTAGCCGGGGTCATCGGCGCTGCTATTGAAACAGTGCGTCTGGCGGCGGAAGTCAAGTCGATTCAAATCAGCACTCAATTTGCACCAAATCTCGGCCCGGTGTTGGGCGATGCGGGCAGACTTCAGCAGGTAGTCTGGAATTTGCTGTCAAATGCCGTCAAGTTCACCCCGCCGGGAGGCAAAATTGAAGTCGTTCTCGCTCGGGTGGACAGGAACGCCCAAATTACTGTAACTGATACTGGAAAAGGTATCGAACCTGATTTTCTGCCCTATGTCTTCGACTACTTCCGGCAAGCTGACAGTACGATGACGCGCAAGTTTGGCGGATTGGGTTTAGGATTGGCGATCGTCCGCCGTCTTGTCGAACTCCACGGCGGCACGGTGAAATCGGAAAGTGCAGGCGAAGGACAAGGCGCGACATTTACCGTCAGGATACCCCTGATGCCCGTGCAACCTCAGACAAGTCCTGCTGCTGCTGGGCCGGATCAATCCTTCAATTTGAGCGGTATCAGGGTGTTAGCGGTAGATGATGAGGCCGATGCGCGAGATTTGGTGGTTTTTGTGCTTGAGGATTGTGGGGCAAGTGTTACAGCAGTTGCTAACGCCGCCGATGCCTTGGCGGTTTTAAGCCAGTCTGTGCCGGATTTGCTGTTGAGCGATATTGGAATGCCCGAAACCGACGGTTATATGTTGATGCGACAGGTTCGGGCTCGGGCGCCTGATCAAGGGGGATTGGTTCCGGCGATCGCCCTCACGGCTTATGCTGGAGAAATTGACTATCAGCAGGCCCTAGCTGCGGGGTTCCAACGCCACATTGCTAAGCCTTTAGACCCAGACAAGTTGGTGCAGGCGATTTGGGAGGTACTCGATCATTCGGGCGAAAATATTTTTTAAGGTCTTTTTGTGTCTGAAAAGTCCTTTATTTAATGAACCGCGAAGACGTTAAGAAGTTGAAGGAAAAAAGGAAGAAAAAAGGAAGAAGTTAATAATCTCTAGTCCGGTTATATCTGAAATATTGCACCATTCTCAATAATGATTTTATTGACTGGCGAGGAGCAACGGCCCACAATAAAATTCATCTGTTATGGAACAGGCCGGAAAGCCTGTTCTTGACAATGCTAAAATATCTCAGATGTAACCAATTTTATTGTTGTTCGATCGCGCATAATCTCAAACAAAAAAACCTCACAGATGGAGGTTTTTTGATGATTATTGGTCCTAGTCGGACAGGTTAAAACATCCTGTCCCTGCATAATGCCCACAGCACTAAGACTCAATTCTTAGCGGTAGTCACTACGCACAGCGGGCTCGCGATCACTCGTTGTACTGGTATAGCGGACATTTTCTTCGCGTTTGCGGGGAATCAAACCCAACAAACCAGACAAGCCTAGCAAGCCCAACCATCCCCAATCAAAATCGCGATCGTTATCAGCACTGTAGACATCGGAGCGAGGACTTGTGGTGGTGGTTGTAGTGCTATTAGTACCGGAAGTAGTACCGCCAGTTGTACCTGTCTGAGCTGAAGCAGGGAGATGAGCTGGTGCTATGGCTAAACCAGCAGCTATAATACCTGCACCGATTGCTTTGGATAAATCAGAACGTTTCATAATTCAAATGCTCTCTGTTGGCTAAAATCTTTAACTATCAAAACTATATCGATTGCCTTTTAAAGTTAAATCCACCTCTAGCAGTAAAGATTGTTATGTTCCACGTATAACTACAGATTGATATCAAATTTTTAGCAGGCGCACAAAATTAAAGATTGCTCGCGGAGGCACTCCGGCACTAGAAATCGCGGGTCTGACACCTCACGAGGTTGTGAAGCAGTGCGGCACTCTCGACAACAGACAAGGTGGTGTTGACAAAAAAAGGTAAACTCAGATATTGCACAGACAAGTGTTGGAACTCGATCGACGGAGATCAAAACTTTTGGGAATAGAGTTACGCAGCTACGTATTTCTAGACAACTTGCAACCACAGCACGCAGCATACATCGGCACCATCGCCGCCGGATTCTTGCCACTGCCGGGGGATGCGTCGCTGTGGATAGAAATCTCGCCCGGTATCGAAATTAACCGAATTACCGATGTCGCCCTCAAATCAGCCTCCGTGCGCCCGGGAGTGCAGATAGTCGAACGCTTGTACGGTCTTCTGGAAGTACACTCGGGCCTGCAGGGGGAAACGCGGGCCGCAGGCAAAGCAATTCTAGAATTCATGGGAGTCCGCAGAGAAGAAGGTATCAAACCGCGAGTGATTTCCAGTCAAATTATTCGCAACATTGACCCCCACCAAACACAATTAATCAACCGCACCCGTCGCGGACAGTTGCTGCTGGCGGGACAAACGCTTTACGTCTTAGAAGTAGAACCGGCAGCCTATGCAGCGCTGGCGGCCAATGAAGCAGAAAAAGGCGCATCTATTAACATCTTAGAGGTTCAGGCTGTCGGTAGTTTCGGACGGCTTTACCTCGGCGGCGCAGAACGAGACATTATAGCAGGTTCCCAGGCAGCAATTGCGGCGGTGGAAAACGTGACGGGTCGAGAAAATGCAGCAATTGTGGGTCGAAAGGAATAGCCGTTAAAGGAGATGCAATTATGGCAAATACACAGCATTTAGCGCTGTTAAAAAAAGGTGCAGTTACTTGGATTGAATGGAGAAGTCTCAACCCAAATATAGAACCCGATCTCAGCGAAGCTAACCTCGCCGAAGCAAATCTCAGAGGTGCACATCTTTGGCGGTCTAACCTTTTTAAAACAGATTTGTTTAAGGCTAAATTAATTGCGGCAAACCTCGCCGAATCTAATTTTAGTTTAGCAAATCTTGCCGGAGCGCAAATGCTCGAAACTAATTTAATTAAAGCTAATTTAACTGGAACTAACCTCCGAGCGGCAGACATGAGGGGAGCTGATTTGAGCAGTGCTAATTTAATTGGGGCTGACCTCACCGCTGCTACTCTCCAACAAACCGATTTCGGTGATGCGAATTTAATCGGTGCGGTGATGTTTCAAGTTAAGGCGATCGGCGCGAACCTTAACTGTGCTAATCTCAGTCAAGCAAATCTCACTCAAGCTGAATTCATTGAAGCACAGTGCTATGCAGCTAATTTCTCTAAAGCTAACCTCGTGGAAGCTCACTTCACTGGAGCATATCTTTTCCGGGCAAATCTCTGTTTTGCCCAGTTGAGCGCTGCCGATTTACGGTGGGCAAATCTCGGCAAAGCTGATTTGAGAGGGGCTAATTTGACCGGGGCAAATCTCAGGGGAGCGAAATTGGCGGGAGCTAATCTGGGCGAAGCTATTTTGAAAAGAACAATCATGCCTGACGGCAGTATGGTTTCATAAATATTGGATAATATCTATTACTGTAAAATAACCGCGATAGTTAAAAAAAAGTCAGTTGCGCCTTTACCGAAACGATTGCCAAAACATGAGTTTTTGGGGCGGGTTGAGGCTTTCTCTCTCATACAAATCCGAGATGAGAGTAAACCCGCCTTGGCTCAAAACTCGCAACTGTCGATCGATTAATTTTTGCGGGCCGGCGATACTTGATAAAGTCCTCTAACGGGCCCTGGATCAGTCGGTGAATCTTGCTGCTGTGTTGGAAGTGTAAACTGATCTTGGAGTCCGGCGGGAGTAGCGAAACAGCCGCTGGGTTGAGGTGCTAGCTGGCAAGCTGGAGGCAGTGCCATGATTGAGGCATCGAAGGGATTGACGGCATCTGGGACGCGGAGAATCGGGTCGCTGGAAACTTGGCGCTGCATTACTCGTCGGTAGAAGCCGTTGACCCGACTCGCATCCCGCTCCATTTCTTTTTCGGGAAAGGCAACGACGCCGCTGGGGGAACCGATGCCTAAATAGTCGCCCAAGTAGCCTTGCAAGCTGACGTTGTGGTAAAAGTCTCCTGAAGCTTGAAAAAATTGTCGGTTGAAGTCGTCGGCAATTGGGTGAAATCGCTCTGTTTGTGCTTGAGCTGGTTTGACGGATGCCATTGCGGCAGAGGCGACAGCGAGAATCAACGCGCCGCTCAGGCTTTTTAACTTTTGACTCATATATTTGGGCCTCCTTAATTAATTCCGATTCCACTATAAACTGATTATCGGCGGATTATTTGTGTTTTTTACACGGTGTGAGTTATGAATGCTGCGGATTTAAAAGTGTTGCGCGATCGACTTCTGGGTTTGTTGTGCGAGTTTGCCTATCGCGAAGGCGATTTTGTGCTGTCTTCGGGGCATAAAAGTTCTTATTACATTAACTGCAAACCGGTGACGCTGCACGCTGAAGGTGCTTTGGCAACGGGACGTTTGTTGTTGTCGATGCTGTCGTCGGATGTGCAAGCTGTGGGCGGTTTGACTTTGGGTGCTGACCCGATTGTAACTGCGGTGAGTGTGGTTTCGGCTCTGGAAGGTCGATCGATTCCGGCGCTAATTGTCAGAAAGGAGACGAAGGGACACGGGACAATGGCGTACATTGAGGGGCCGCTGTTGCCAGGGGGCACGAATGTGGCGGTTTTGGAGGATGTGGTGACGACGGGTAAGTCGGCGATGCAGGCGGTGGAACGGTTGCGCGGTGCGGGTTATAAAGTCGATCGCGTGTTGTCGCTAATTGACAGAGAGCAAGGTGGTGCGGAGTTTTATCGTTCTGTTGGATTGGACTTTGAAACAGTTTTTACGATCAATGATCTTAAGGAATGGATTAGTAGCAAGAAATAGGGAAAAGTGCGATCGAACTGACCGAAGATCACCATTTTCATGAACAGGCTTTCGGGCCTCTTACACAAGAGTTTTGAAGATGTTTTTTTCTCGTTACCAGGCTGTGCCTGGTAATGAATATCTAGAGGCTCTGCCTCCATTTGAAGTGAGGAAATCGGTGTTTTATTGGGTGGGATTAGAAACTATCCTCGCTCTAATTTTATCAAAATCAGCTCAGGCACTTGGAGGACAATGGAAAATAAAATTTTCGGTGCTAAACAAGCGCAAGCTTTAAAGTTCAAAATCTATACCAATCGGCAGATTTTAGCAGAGGGAAATTATAACCTGAGTGAGATATTAACTAGATAAGACTGTTTTAAGATGTTAGATGACGCAGCAAGGAGAAGCAGTAATGATTTTACCTGCATCTATTAAAAGGAAATGGAAACTACTGGCAACAGCCTTTATTTGTCCTCTGACACTAATTGGTGTTGGCATTCAGCAACAACCGCTTCAAGCACAACAAAATCCATCTAAGACTAATGTTGCTTCTTTGCCAGATGGTATTTACCTCTACGGAGATTCGCCACAGCCCAACCAAGTTCTTCAAAACTATATCGTGTTTCAACGCCAGAACGATCGCGTCGTTGGTGCAATCTACGCGCCGCGATCGGACTTTGCGTGCTTCACTGGTAAAATTCAGGGAAATACACTGTCCGGGAAGGCAGTCTCAGCCGGAAAAATTCAAACAGTTGAAGTCAATACTCAGCTAACAAATCTGCATTCTATTCGCACAATTAGCTCAAACGATCGGCGCCTTCTTTCAACGTGCCAACTGACAGCGCGAGCTAACATATCCAGGTAAATCTTTTAGTTAGATCAAATGGTGCATGAGGCTGGCGGTGCGTTAACGCAGTGTAACGCACCCTACGAATTGACACTTTCTCGTTACCAGGCTCTGCCTGGTAATGAATATCTAGAGGCTCTGCCTCCATTAAAAAATAGTACAAAATATGATTTTTTACCGCCGGCTTAATGGCTCTGAAAAAAATCCGTTTTACTGACTTATTCTCAGGAAGAGGCGGCATGAGGTTAGCGTTTGAATCCGCCACTCGTTTCTTGAATCTGGAAAAGGAATGCCTCTTAAGTAGCGAAATCAATCCCGGCGCTCAGTTAGTTTACCAGTAAAGGGTAGGCGGGTAATTGACGATCGCGGTGGCAATTCTATTCATTCTTGCGAACTGGGTTTGCGAGGCGAGTGCAGTTTAGACCAAATTGAGTTTATCAAGAGTTTTATATTGAAAAGGTGAAATAAATAATTTGGGCATAACCCAGATGGCAAGCTATTAACTAAAGAGCAAATAGCTACTTTTTTTGCTCATCCCAATCTCGATAAAATTCTGGATTCCTTGGTAACAAAAAAGTACCTGCAAGGCAGGGTAAGCGCATCTAATTTGGTCTTTTAAAATACAGATTATTTGGTCCAAAGATGAGAGAGCAATATTTTTACAA
>NZ_JAUBPR010000131.1:0-16753 GCF_036700845.1 Microcoleus sp. S13_C5 | reverse complement strand
CCTACCGGAACTGGTCTAAACTAACTATGTTATTCTACCACAAATATAGTCTGTCTACTTACGCCGAGCTGTACTAGCGGTTTGATGTCACTAATTTTATTGCCAGCGAGATCGATCCCAGCCAGGTTAGTCAAAGATGCTAGTGGCTTGATGTCGTCAATCTGATTGCTGCGGAGGAAAAGCCCTTTCAGGTTAGTCAAGGATGCTAGCGGTTTGATGTCATCGATCTGATTTTCGATGAGGACGATTTCAGTCAGGTTAGTCAAGGATGCTAGCGGTTTGATGTCGCGGATCTGATTGTTCCCGATGTTGATCACTTTCAGGTTAACCAAGGATGCTAGCGGTTTGATGTCAACGATCTGATTGCTGCTGAGGTTGAGCAAAGTCAGGTTAGTCAAGGATGCTAGCGGTTTGATGTCGCTGATAGAACAGTTGATGAGCCGGAGAACGTTCAGGTTAGTTAAGGATGCTAGCGGTTTGAGGTCGCTGATTCCTTGCTTCGTAAAGCTAATTCCTGTGATACTAGAAAGTTGGCGATCGCCCTCATCGCACTCAGTAGTTCCTGCTATTTTTAACAGCATATCAACAGTATGTTTAGCTTCTGGACTCAAAGAATCTTTTTCGCGACACCATTGAGCAAATGTTTTGTTTCCCGATCGCACTTCTGCTGCTTTCCCCGACACTCCATTTCCCGATAATGCTAGAAGCACACAACAAGTAAGTGCGATCGACTTTGGTAACTTCATGTGTTTGTGTGCAACTATGAGTGCCATCATCTTGTACGTCTAATTTTCCCAACTGTATAAAACAAAGACACTGCCTTACCGTGTCCCTGCAAAACATCTATTACAAACTCTCTTAATCACCTCACTCAGGCAACTTATACTAATTAATAGGGGCATCAGTTTGCATGATATTCTGTGCCGAGTGAGAATCTTTCCACGCTCCGTAGCCTACGCCACTAATTAATATCAACTCCCACCAAATCTGCCACAACTTTTTCCAATCCAGCTATCACCTTCGTCGTCCGTTCCCAATCAACCTTATCAGGTGTATCTTGCGCCGTGTGATAGTAAGGATAGCGATAGGGAGCAGTATCTGTCACCATCAGCCCTCGATAACCATGTTGCCAAAAAGACCATTGATCTGACCAACCAACACCAGGAATGCCACCCGGAATTGCTGCACCTTCCGAGGGAAACTCAGCATGGCGGCGGAAAGATGCGATCGCCTCTCTAACCAGTTTACTTGAGGATGTATTGCCAATAAATCCGATAAAATTTCCCGAGGTTGGATAAAAAAGGTTTAAGGGTGCGGGATATTTCTGACTGTTTTTGGCATCTGAGTAATAACCAATTGTTTCTAAACTGAGCATCGAGACAATTTTTTCATTACGCTCTCTGCATCTTTTGGCATAAACCAAACTCCCCATATCAGCAGTCCAGAAAAAAGGCGGTTCCTCATTCACAAATTCAACAAAACGCACAGTCTTTTCAGGCTTTTTACCTGCAAACATTCTCGCTAAAGCCAGGACTCCCGCTGCCCCAGTTGCGTTATCATTTGCCCCTGGACTCCCCACCACAGAATCATAATGGCCCCCAATTACAACTATCTCATCTGCCTTTTTTCCCCCTGGAATCTCTACTTCTATGTTATAATAAAATTTATCATCAATTTTATATCCTTGTCGTTCAACTTTATAGCCAGCAGTTTGAAATGATGCTTCCAGAAAGTCAGCAGCTTCTCCAAGTTTTTGATATTGTATAAAGTTGCGCTCTCCAATTTCACCAGAGAGCTTTTCCACATCGCGCTGTAAAGCATCTCTGAGCGAGATTTCCTGTGCTGTTAAAGGAGGAATTGTCCCGCTGTAACTTTTCCCTGGCATTGCAATCATACTCAACCATATCCCACTAATCAGACAAATTAAGATTGTACTAAGGAGAGCCAGTCTAGTTAACGTTCCGCGATTCCATAATTCTATTTTTCCCAATAGCATTTATTTTTCATCTTTTGCTATGCTTCAGTAGTAGGGTGCGTCAGTTAGTGTTATTTTTTCAATAATCCAACAACTTTTGACTGACGCACCCTACAAGTTTACACATCTGGTAACTTATACTGCCCCACAATCCGCTTAGCATATTCCGGCACATGAGCCTCTAATTTCTCCGGGTAATGGCGCTTCACGTACAGATAATTGCGAGTGAAATGAGAATCAATGGAAAACCGAGCATATTCCAAGCCCTTCGGCCCAATTCTCTCAATAAACACTCCCATTAACTTCGCCGCCCACATTGGCAAAGTCACTCCTTTTTCATAAGCCGGAATACTTTGCTGAACCGCTTCTTTTCTGTTTCCCTGAGACATCACCGGCTGAGTGTTAAGCTGATCCGTTACCAAATCTAACATCTCTTGCCCGGTGTCATTTCGCACCACAATCCACTGCCAGCCAAAGGGTGCGCCCATGTAGCCCACAACTAAATCTGCTAAAGAATTGACATAATCAAAACAGCTCAAACAAGAAGGAGCAAAAACATCTTTCAATTCCTTGGTATTCAAGCCAAAAAACGGCACTTTTTCTTCCGAACCATCTTCATGTTTGAAGTGAACGTTAAAGTCTTGCATAAACTCGTAAGAAACCACCGTTTCAGGAGAGCGGCTAGTCGTGTCTAGAAATTTCTGCAAGCCTGCACGGCTGACATTATCTACACAGGGAGTCCCCAAAACGTAGAGCTTCTCTAAACCGAGTTTTTTCTCGACTGTTCGCAAAGCTTGAATTTGACAGCCGACGCCAATTACTAACAGCCGCTTCATCCCAGATTTTTCTATTTGTTCTAATACTGAAAGATTGGGAGAGAGAGTTGGTTTGTTTACTTTTGCTGCCAGAATTTCTTCGCGATTTCTAGCAATAATCGGCATCGGCTGAAAGCGGTCTTCCTTAGTATTTTGGACGCAAACAACGCCTTCTACAATTCCTTTTTCGAGCATTTCAATGGCAATTGTGCTGACGATCCCCGTCCACTGAGCACCCTCGATCGGCTCTTTTTTCCGAGCCGCCATCATGTTTTGACTGACTCCAAAATACCAATCGTCGGGATTGTCGAGATTGCGCGATCGCCCGTGAATCTCTTCTTCTAATTCCGCGATATGCTGTGTTAAGAAAGCACAAGATTCCTTGACATAATGGATGTAATATGTATCGCACAAACCGCACTCGCTGCAAAGTTCTTTAGCAGGGCGGCGGCTACCCGGTTTGAGGGCTTTGGATTTTTGGTGTTTAGTAGAATCTGTTGCGGTCATCTAAATTGCTAATTTTATCGAGATATGGCTTTTGTTAGGATATCACAGCAATTTCCGTTGACTTACCTCTTTATTCTTTCTTTCAGTCCCTGCAGGCGGACGCAAGCTTGTGCGGGAGCAAATTCGGTTCGCCCGAAATAGGCGGTTTTCCAAGCTTAAAAAAGATTAGTCAGGACTTACCTAGGTTGCGCTAAAAACCCGGTTTCTTCCTGAATACCTCACTGTTAAACCTAAGATTTATGGTAAAAACCGGGTTTCTTTTTGTAGTTTTGGTAAAAAAACTCGGTTTCACAGCATCGCCGTGCGTCTAGGAGTGTTTGTGTAAGTCCTATTAGTATCAATCCGGATCTAGCGGGCGATCGCGCGAATACATTGCCAAATAAAGCTATAAAAAAATGGTAAAAATGTTTGTGACAACAGCCATCGCTGGCATCATGATGAATCTCGCGATTTCGAGCTTAGGATTTGCTGCTTTAGTTCGCCCTGTTCCCGCTATGAATCAAACTGTTGTGACTCTAGAAAGAATGCTCAGCGCGACACAAAAGCCGGCGGCGCTGAACTATTCGCGCCTGGGGATTGGCGGCGTTCGGTTGGGGATGCCTGTAGAGGAGGCAAAACGCAAGTTGGGAAAACCGCAACGCGACGAAACTAAACCTGCTGAGCCTGGCATCGGAGGCAAGATTCGCACGCTAACCTACTCAGGATTGACGGTAGCAGCATGGGAGGGCAAAGTTTATTTAGTTTCTACTACCAATCCAAAGTTTCTGACAATTGATGGTGTGAAGCTAGGAGATAACAGCCAAAAAGTCGTTAAAACTTACGGTTACGGGTCGCAATCAGTGCAGGGTGGAGTGACTCGGTTGACTTACAGCAATGACCAAAAGGCTTCTAATTTGATTGTGGAAATTAAGGGCGATCGCGTGCAAAAAATTATTGTGGGCACGCAGCTAAACTGAATTATTAAACAACTGTGCAAAAGTCCAGGTTTACAAGTTTGTAGTAAGGATTAAACTCCTGCTTATTTTTTAGGATTTTTAGCCTTTCTGTAAGTTGACTGGAGGGCTTTTTCCTCATGTGCGATCGCCCGCGTCTCCTTAATCCTCTTCATCATCATCCGACAATATTGCCATTTCCTCAGCAATTAGTGCCTGAAAATCCTCTCCGCAGTGAACGTTCAGATGAATTGCAGCACTCAGGAAGTCTGCTAGAATTTCAGCTTTTTGTCGATCGCTCAAATCAGGTAACTGAAGCTGATGGATTAAAGTAATCACATTTTGACACTCAGTACCCAATTCATCAATTAACGTTCTCAGTGTATAATTAGTTACAGAAATTGTCCGATCGCTAACTTGCATCTTTATTTACCCAATCGTTTTAAAGCTTGCTGAATTCCTTTGTCAAAAGCTCGAATTTCACTTTCCCAATGCCGGATTAAGCCTTGATTGGGAAAATCCTTCTCATATTCCAGTCTCATCTTTTCTCCAGGTTCAACAATCGGCTTGTTCAGTGAACGAATAGCTTTTTTGTGATTTTTATTCCCCATAGAGTCTCACACCCATAAAAAAAAGTAGAGATGCGATATCGCATCTCTACAGTAATTCTAAATAAGGTGCACATTGTGCACCCTACCAATTAGCGGTTCTGGGGAACAGGAGCACTCGGTGCTCCAGAAAAAGTCGCCTCACCAGTCTTAGCCCGCTTTTTGATCAAGATTGGCTTGACGCTGTTTTCTCCACCAATCGGGGGATCTTCTTGTTGAGCGTAATCAGCGCCCATCCAAGCAGGACGGCTTTGATCGAAAGCCATTTGCAAAGCAGCAGCGGCGATCGCGTGGGAGTCGTACTCCTCGGATAACTGAGACACCAGAGGCAAGAAAGATGCCATCCGTTCGCCAGCCAAAGCTTCGCGAACTTTACCCTGCATCTTTTCCAACTGACGTGCTTCAATTTGCGCCCGTGTCGGAATGTTTCGCACCGTCAAGCTCGATCGAACGTGGCGTTCAATCAAGCGCAGTTTGCGGCGATCGACCGGTTGAATCAGCGTAATCGCCGTTCCTTCGCGACCAGCCCGGCCCGTGCGTCCGATCCGGTGAACGTAGCTTTCCACACTGTCGGGCAAATCGTAGTTAATCACGTGAGTCAAGTGATCCACGTCCAAACCCCGCGCCGCAATATCAGTCGCCACTACCCAGCGCACCTGACATTGGCGGAACCGATGCAGCAAGCGTTCCCGCTGTGCCTGATTCAAATTACCGTGATACTCATCAACGCTGTGACCTGCTGCTTGCAGTTGGCTGGTGAGTTCTGCAGCCGACTGCCGAGTCCGCACAAAAATCAGTGCAGATTCCGGGTCTTCCATTTCTAAAATTGGCTGTAGGGCTCTTGCCTTCGACCAGCCCCGGGGAATCATGTACACGCTTTGGCTGATGCGCTTCGGCGTTGCTTTTGGCTGTTCTACGGTGACGTTGACTGGGTTGTGCAAATGCCGCGCCACCAATTTCCGAATGGAAGGTTCCATCGTCGCCGAGAAAAATGCCGTTTGACGTTCTTTTGGTGCAGCATCCAAGATTTTTTCCACATCTTGGATAAAGCCCATGCTCAGCATTTCGTCAGCTTCATCCAAAACCAGCCATTTTACCTTGTCTAATTTCAGGCTGCCGCGGCTGAGCATATCCAATATGCGTCCGGGTGTACCGACGACGACGTGCACGCCGCGCTTCAAACGCTGCATTTGACGATCGATCGATTGACCGCCGTACACTGTCAGAACTTGCAGAGAGCGACCCACTTTTACCGGGCCGTCGCTGCTGATGCCGCTCAAATCACGGATGGCTTCAGTTACTTGCATCGCCAATTCGCGAGTCGGCGTCAGCACCAGTGCTTGCACCGCAGTCACATCTAAATCAATCCGCTCCAAGATGGGCAACGAGAATGCTGCCGTTTTGCCTGTCCCTGTTTGGGCTTGACCCACAACGTCGCGACCTGCTAACAGGTGCGGAATTGCTTGTACTTGGATGGGAGTAGGTTCTGTAAAGCCTAGTGTTTCCAGATGGAGAACGAGTTCTTCCGAAAGACCTAAGCCTTCAAACAATAAATTCATTAATGCTCCTAATAACGAGTCTTAGCCTTCTAAGTTGCCCAACTCGGATGCGGATTTCTGCTCTAGGGCAGGAACTCATAAGAGTTCTTTATGGTGCTGCGCCTGCGCGCACCTTCTTAAATAGCAATCGAGTATAGGGCAGCTCCGTCGATGGTGACTAAATTTACCAATTCGACAGCCGTCTTTGATTTTGTGACATCACCGATACCAACCGCCAGGGGTCGGGTTATAGGCTTCCAACATTCTTAAAATAGGACATTGGACTTCCTTTGAGGTACTTGCAAGCTTTCCCTCTTAGGCATTTTATAGTGAGGATCATGACCAGCCCCACTTCACTACATAGTAGTAACAGGTTGTTTGGTTCAGGCGCTATCCCGCAATCCGTCGCCTGCGGGATTGAGCAGGGGATGGGGCGACCGTTACCGCCTATCCATCTCAACACTCTTTCGGGATACCGTTGTGGTGTAGGGCGGACGGCGAAGCAATCTCAAATTATCCCCGCTTATTTCTGGCTTGTTATCATCATAACTCTTTACATTCAGAAACAAAACATTAAATTCGTTAAAATTTTCCGATCGTTCTGTAGAGATAACCGCACCCCGAGGGGGAGCGTCGATTGCCAGAGAGGGGCTAAAAAAGTTTAAGACCCCTTTGCTACATATCTTTGCACAATATTGTACAAACCGTTACTTTTGCTCCACAATCCGCTAATCATTTTTGGCTGGTGTCCGGTTTTTGTTCGCCACACCGCCGATCGCGACAGTTCCAGCAACACTTACACTTGACCCCGCCCAGCACCGGATACAGTGCCACGTCAACTCATGAGGGTCAATCCCACAATTTTAGACAAAAGATCGAGTTCCCAGATGAGTCTGTGCAGTCAATCTAAAATCTAAAATCTAAAATCTAAAATCGACTTGACCGTAGAGGTCGTAGACATCTGCACCAGTAATTTTCACAGATACGATCGAGCCCAGTCGCGCTTCTCCTGTCACATAGACGAGTCCATCTACTTCTGGGGAAAACCGAGCGGATCTACCAATCAACTCACCTGTCTCTGGTTGTTCTTGTTCTATCAGGACATCAACTACCTGACCGACAGACTCTTGATTCTTCTTCAATGATATAGGTTGTTGTGCCGCCATTACCGAATTGCGCCGCATTTCCATTATTTCTGCAGGTATTTGCTGGGGCAAGCTGAAGGCTGGGGTTCCTTCTTCTGGCGAAAATACGAAAACTCCTACGTGATCAAATTCGTGGCGCTTGACAAATTCCAGCAAGTGTGCTGCGTGTTCGTCGGTTTCGCCTGGGAAGCCGACAATAAAAGTTGTCCGCATCACGGCGCCGGGAAGTGCTGCTTTGAGCCGATCGACTATGGCATCATTAATCCCAGCTTGAAAAGGCCGATTCATCGCCCGCAGAATTTCCGGGTGCGAGTGTTGCAGGGGTAAATCCAAATACGGCAAAACGTTGGGCGTTTCGCGGATGGCTGCGACAACTTGCGGAGTCAAACCTGTAGGATAGGCGTAGTGCATCCGAATCCAAGGTACATCTACTTCACCCAAAGCCCGAAGCAGTTCGGCTAGTTTCGGTTCGCCATAAATATCTTTGCCGTAGTTGGTGGTAATTTGAGAAATCAAGATAATTTCCTTTACCCCTTCCGATGCCAATTGCTTAGCTTCGGCGACGATAGATTCGATCGTCCGCGACCTTTGATTTCCGCGCAAGTGCGGGATAATGCAAAATGCACAGCGATAGTCGCAGCCTTCTGCTATTCGCAGATAAGCGACACCTTCCGATGTCGTGCGGTAGCGCGGAGTAGTTTCGTCAGCGATGTAAGTAGGTTCTGAAGAGACGAGGGAAACTCGATCGCCCTTTTCTACCTGCTGCATAACATTGACGATTTTATGATAGTCGCCAGTGCCGACAATTGCGACTGCTTCCGGCAATTCGTCCAGCAATTCCTGCTGAAAATGCTGTGCCATGCAGCCGGTGATGACTACTTTTTTATTAGCTTCTGCCAATTCTACCAAGGTGCGGACCGACTCTTCTCGCGCAGCTTGGATAAAACTGCAAGTATTGACTACAACATAATCAGCTAATTCTTCATTAGAATCCACTTGATAGCCCGCTTGAGCCAGCAAGCCGATCATGTGTTCGGTATCGATGCGATTTTTTTCGCAGCCGAGGTGAGTAAATGCGATCGTTGGCTTCGTTGCCATGCAGTAATAGTTAGTGTTGCGCTATTTCTAAGAACATTTTATGATATCACACTCATTGCCAATTGGCAAGATATTGGTCTAATTTATTGATCGGCTGCGACCAGTGGAACTTTTACCTTGGGGGCGGGCAGAATCACCACCCCACAAGAGTCTTAAGATTTTTTTCGATGCAAATCTTGATATTTTTTGAGCTTAAAAATACTCCTAGCCCAACTTACGAGGGGATTTGATCGGACGATACATCGGGGGCGATCGCCAGATTTGCTTCACCCGAAAGCACTTGAGCAGCAGATCCAGTAGTTAATCGATCGTAAGAGTGTGTTCCCAAACCCTTAACTTGGCGCATCAAAGTGCCCATTTCCAAAGCACTCATCGCATAATTCCAGCCCAAATTGCTTTTAATTCCAGCCCTTTCCAAAGCTTGCTGCATCGTGTCAGTCGTCACCACCCCAAAAATCACCGGCACCCCTGTCTGAAAAGCAGCAGCAGCAATTCCCTTAGCAACCTCACCAGCCACAAAATCGAAATGAGGAGTTTGGCCTCGAATTACCGCACCCAGACAAATTACCGCATCGTAGCGGTGAGAAAGAGCAGCTTGGCGCGCCACCAAAGGAATCTCAAAACTTCCTGGAACCCAAAAAAAGTCCACCTGAGAGCCATGAGGATTAATATCAACCCCGTGGCGTTTCAAACAATCTTGACATCCCTCCAAAAGTTTGTTAACCACCAAATCGTTAAAACGACCGATGACAATAGCAAATCGCAAAGATTCGGTGTGAGTAAAAGTTCCCTCGAAAACAGTCATAGTGCTCTAGTTTAGATTTTAGGTTTTAGATTTTAGATTTTTGTTTGTGAGAAGGCAAAAGTCAGAAAGCACCAGCATCTCATCTGAATCTCAAGTGCAAAAACCTACAGGGTCGCGCGGTCTGGAAAATTCCTAGCTTCTGCCGAATGCCTTTCAATCGCTGGTGAATGCCTTCATCCTTCTATCTTTTACCTTCTTTTTTCGAGAGACTTGGGGGAAATTAAACTACTAAAAAGTTCAATACACCCACTGCAATAACCAGCAAAAACCAGAGACCAGACCCGACATAAATCAGAGATTTAGACTGATTCCAGTTTTGGGGAGAAGCATAAGCAACTGGCACGCCAACGACCATCACAAAAGACAGCAGTACCAGACCCAGTAAAACCACTTGAAACAGAATTGATAACATCTTTTCTCCTTTCGATATAACCGTGCGTTGATCCGAAATAGTTTCCCAGAACCGAAAAAAATCTTCCAAATTCTAGTTTTTGACAGTTTCCCGATAGTCGATCGAGAGATTGTCGGTTGATTGATACGAAAGAACCCGTGCAAATTCGGGCGTTGCGCGAACAGGCGTCAGCGGCTCTTGAGATTTCGATCAATTTTATCATTGTTCGCTACATGACAGAAAAGTGGAAAGGTTAAGTTAAAGCCCGATCGACACATCCGGTTTCAGAGGGCGAGAAATTGCTACTGTTTGAGTTAGAGATGCGGGATTTTCGGCTATGGACTTAGTTTTGTGCCACACAACAGCAGATTTTGACGCCTTGGGGGCGGCGGTGGGACTTTGCGTGCTGCGCCCCGGTAGCAGAATCGTATTGACGGGCGGGTGTCATCCGACAGTGCGGGATTTTTTGGCGCTACACCGTGACGAGTACCCGCTCATTGAACGCCGATCGGTCAATCCTCAACAAATTCGATCGATTACTATAGTTGATGCCTCCGGGCGCGATCGCTTGGGAAAAGCCGCCGAGTGGCTGGATTTGCCACACCTCAACGAAATAGCGGTTTTCGACCATCACCTACAGGCCGATTTAGACATCCCCGCTACTTTTACCCAAATCGAAGCAGTCGGAGCCAGCACGACATTAATTGTCGAAAAGCTCAAAAATCAAGCAGAAAACAGCGACACACCATCCCGCCTTCTGCCTTCAGAAGCAACAGTAATGGCCCTCGGCATCCACGTCGATACAGGTTCCCTCACCTTTGAGGGCGCAACTGCGCGAGATGCCATAGCTTTGGCCTGGTTGATGGAACAGGGAGCAAGTTTGGGGGTAATAGCTGAATATGTAGAACCCGGTTTGTCTCCTCAATTGCAAGATTTGCTCAGAGAAGCGCTGAATAATTTGCGATCGGAAACTTTGCACGGTTACAGCGTAGCCTGGGTGCTGCTATCTACTGAAGCTTATGTTCCCGGACTTTCTTCACTAGCTTCTCGCTTGCTCGATTTAACTGAAACCGATGCTCTGCTGTTAGGCAATGTTTATAAATTTAGCGAAAACGAAAACAACCGCAACATCGCTCCCGAATCGCCAGTTTCCAATCGATTAACTATTATCGGTCGATCGCGCATCGAAGGAACAAACCTCAGCGAATTGTTCAAACCCTTTGGCGGCGGAGGCCACGCCCGCGCTGCTTCCCTCGCCACCCGCGATGTTGACCCCCTGCTGACTTTAAATCAGTTAGCTGACGAACTCAAAGCTCAAATTCCCCACCCTCCGACAGCGCGCGAGTTAATGTCGTCTCCAGTGCGGAGTATTCGCCCGGAAACTTCGGTGGGCGAAGCTCACCGTATCCTCCTACGTTACGGACATTCGGGGCTTTCTGTGGTCGATGCGGACGATCGACTCGCCGGGATTATCTCGCGCCGCGACATTGACATTGCCCTGCACCACGGTTTCAGTCACGCCCCGGTGAAGGGTTACATGACTTGGCAGTTAAAAACGATCGCCCCAGATACCTTGCTGCCGGAAATTGAATCTTTAATGGTGACATACGATATCGGGCGCTTGCCAGTATTGGAAAACGGTCAACTTGTAGGAATTGTGACTCGCACTGACGTGTTGCGGGAATTGCACCAGCAAAAAGCGCGAGACAGGGGAAGCAATGCAGAATTGTCTTATTGTGTCATGCCCGAATCGGTTGAGCAGTTGTTGCGATCGCGCATCAGTCCCGAATTATGGCAATTATTGTCGATCGCCGCCAATATTGCCCAAAATCGCGGCTGGCAACTTTATATTGTGGGTGGAGCAGTCCGGGATTTACTCTTAGCCACGGATGATACACTGGCCCTAACAGATATCGATTTGGTTGTGGATGGAAAGTGCGGTTCCGATGATTCCGGTGCTGGTGTCGAGTTAGCTTCATCGCTGCAAAAACTTTACCCAGAATCGCGTTTGGACGTTCACGGTCAATTTCAAACCGCCGCGCTTTTGTGGCCCAAAGACTCTGCTTTCGGCTCGTTGTGGGTGGATATCGCGACTGCTCGTACTGAATTTTATCCTTATCCGGCTGCAAATCCTGAAGTTGAAGCGAGTTCAATTCGCCAAGATTTGTACCGCAGGGATTTTACAATTAATGCGCTGGCTGTGCGATTGGGTGTTCCTCGCAGCGGCGAATTGTTAGATTTTTTTTGCGGTTTGCTGGACTTGGAAGCGAAACAAATTCGAGTTTTGCACCCCAATAGTTTTATCGAAGATCCGACGCGAATTTATCGCGCTGTGCGGTTTGCGGTGCGGTTGGGGTTTGAAATTGAGCCGCAGACGGAAGGATACATCCGCCACGCTTTGGCTAGCGGGATTTATTACCGAATTCAGGGGGAAAACGGCCGAGCTCCGGCTTTGGAAACTCGGCTCAAAAGCGAATTGAAATACATTTTGCAAGCTCCTTACTGGAAAGTTGCTTTGCAAATGCTGGGAGATTTGCAGGCTTTGCGCTGCATTCATCCTAGTTTGGAGTTGGATAGGGAGTTGTGGCGGCAACTGCGTTTGCTCGATCGGTGTTTGCAAGGAAGAAGGAAGAAGGAAGAAGGAAGAAGGAAGAGGGAAGAAGGAAGTTCGGCAACGGATTCTGTAACGGATGTAACGGATGCCAGGAAGAAGGAAGAAGGAAGAAGGAAGAAGGAAGGAGGAAGAAGAGAGAAGGAAGAAGAGAGAAGGAAGAAGGAAGAAGGAAGAAGAGAGAAGGAAGAAGCAACTCCCAATCCGCGATTCCCCATTCCCAATTCCCCATTCCCCATTATCAATATTCCCGATTGGCAGATGCGGCTGGAAGTTTTGATAGCTTATTTAGCACCGGAATATCGCGGCAAGGTGGCTGCAAATCTTCAGTTACCTGCTGACAGCATTAAGCGGCTGGAAGTTTTGGAAGCCGGAAAGAACCAGTTAGCAGAGAATTTGCCTAAATGCGAGTTGCCGAGTCAATTGGTGTTGCTGTTGAGAAATTATGAGTTGCCGGTATTAATTGCGATCGCCCTACAAAGTCCGCGAAGTGCCCGCCGCCAAATCTGGGAATATCTCACCAGGTGGGCGAATGTTGAGCCGCCTTTAAATGGCAACGATTTGAAGGCTTTGGGTTATAAGCCGGGGCCTGGGTTTAAACGGATGTTGGATGATTTGTTGGCTGCGAAGTTGGATGGCGATTTGGGCGATCGGGCTGCTGCTATCTCTTTTTTAGCACAACGTTATCCTCAAACTTAGTAAGGTGCGTCAGCAGCGCGTTATTTATTATATAATAGATTAGCTAATTGGTGACGCAATCTACTAAAATTGAAGTTCTCAATCCTAAACAGGCTAACCAGGCGATCGTACATTATTGATATTTCGAGAATTAAGGTGAAGAAACATCACGCTCCTGCTTTAATCGCAATTGTCCTTTACAAAACATTTTTTGCTTCCCTCTTGACCGTAACTTCGATTGCTTTGCTTTTTGCATTAAAAAATCATCAAATTTTAGAAGATTTTTCGCAATCTTATTTGTTAGAAAGAAAACTAAAAATTATTGAATTTATCTTAGAAAAGCTTCTAATTCTCAACCCTAAAAACTTACTTTTTAGCGGACTTGCCGCAGCACTTTATGCAATTCTAACTGCTGTTGAAGCCGTTGGTTTGTGGTACGAAAAAGACTGGGCAACAATCTTAGTTTTAGTGCTGGTAAGCATCAGTATACCCCCTGAAATATATGAATTAGTTCACGGGGTCACGATACTTAAGTTAGCGGTATTTATCACAAATGTAGCCATCTTATGGTATTTGCTCAACCATTGGCCGAAGCATGGTAAAGGAGCTTGAAGTTTTGATTATTCATAGGAAAATCACTTGATTTTATCGATGTCAGCATTTTCCATTTTAATTTCATAAAACGGCCGATCAGTCAAATAAAAACCTCAATCTTTACAAAAATTTTCTGATTGTAAAGATTCGATAAAGCTACGAGGGGTTATACCCCTTGTGAGTTATAGTGACATATATATAGATGCACCCTGATGGCTTTCCCGTTCCACAAGAGCGGGATTTTTGTTGGAAAAATATTGTATTAAGTTTTAAGAGACCTGGTAGAGATAGAATGGGTGGAAAATTTCAATAAAACGATCGCCCGATGCAAAAATAGCACAGCTAAAGCAAAAACGATGGTTCGGAGCGATCGAACATCCGCCCTAACTCTGCGAAATAACCCAAAGACGTTAGCATAGTGTGGGAACCGACATCAATGGAAGATCAACTTAGCGTTCACAACAGCGCTGCAACAGGGCGAAGACACCATAATTAATCGTTGATTGTGTTCTCATTTTTGAAGTTTTATGGATTAAGAAGATTTAGCCCATTATGTTAGGTCAATTTTCAGGAATCCCCAACTGGAGAATGCTTAGTTACACAAACTTTTAAGTTTTTTTACTGAATCTTGTTTCCGATAATCAACCCTCTTTGTCACTTAAGCAGTGTATTGACCAGTTGGAGGTAACGAATGTGGGTTAGAAAATAATTAAAAACCCGGTTTCTTATTCAAGAAATCGGGTTGTTGAAATCGATGGTGAAGCGCGATTTTCTGTCTAAACTATTCGGAAAATAAAAGGGTAGCGGTAAGGTTGGTTAGGATTTTGCAAAATGTGGAGGATAGCCATTATTGTCAGTCCCCAGTGCAGCAGATAACCGAGGGGCACTAGGATAAAGCCAGCAAGACCGAAAGTGACGACAGTTAACGCCACAATTACGGCGCTGTACACCCATACATTAAGGTGAAAATTGATGGCTTCTGTGGCGTTTTCTTTGACAACGGGGTCATCTGATACTAACAATACAGCGATCGGCGCTCCGATCGAGAACAGTAACGTGCTGAAAAAAATCGCCCCGTGGCACACCAGTGATAGCAGCTTTCGCTTGTCAGAGTCGTACATATTACTTTTCCTTGACTTTAGTGATAATTTTACCTTTAATAGCAACTGTAGCACAGGCTATAATAGCGATCGGGTGATGATTCCCCTACCTAATTTGTGATGACAACTGAACTCGAAACTGAACTGCTAACTGCTGTTGAGCGCCGGCGCAACTTTGCTATTATCTCGCACCCTGACGCGGGTAAAACTACTTTGACAGAAAAGCTGCTGCTGTACGGAGGTGCAATTCACGAAGCAGGTTCTGTGAAAGCGCGGCGGGCCCAACGACACGCTACCTCTGACTGGATGGCGATGGAACAGCAGCGGGGAATTTCTATTACTTCTACTGTTTTGCAGTTTGAGTATAAAAAATATCACATTAATCTGCTCGATACTCCGGGACACCAAGATTTTAGCGAAGATACTTATCGAACTCTGGCGGCGGCTGACAATGCAGTGATGCTGGAGGATGCTGCTAAGGGTTTGGAACCGCAAACTCGGAAGTTATTTGAAGTTTGTAAGCTGCGAAGTCTGCCTATTTTTACTTTCTTTAATAAGCTCGATCGCCCTAGCAGAGAACCTTTGGATTTGTTGGACGAAATTGAGAAAGAATTGGGGTTGCAGACTTATCCGGTAAATTGGCCGATAGGTACGGGCGATCGCTTTAAAGGTGTTTTCGATCGCAGGGCGCGGAAAATTCACTTATTCGAGCGCACTAAACACGGTTCTCGCGCTGCTGTTGATACCGTCATCGAATTGGGCGATCCGCGCATTGAAGATTTGTTGGAACAAGACCTTTACTATCAGCTCAAAGAAGAGTTAGAACTGCTGGATGAGTTGGGAACTGAACTCGATTTAGATTTAGTTCGGGCTGGAAAAATGACGCCAGTTTTCTTTGGCAGCGCGATGAGCAATTTTGGTGTCGAACTGTTTTTAGATGCGTTTTTAGATTACGCGATGAAGCCGATCGCCCGCAAGAGCAGCGCCGGAGACTTGCCCCCAACTTATGAAGACTTTACCGGGTTTGTGTTTAAATTGCAAGCGAATATGGACCCTAGACACCGCGATCGCGTTGCCTTTATTCGGGTTTGTACGGGCAAGTTTGAAAAGGACATGAACGTGACTCACGCTCGCAGTGGTAAAACGGTGCGTTTGTCAAGGCCTCAAAAGTTATTTGCTCAGGATCGTGAGTCGATCGAGGTTGCGTATCCGGGCGATGTGATCGGTTTGAACAATCCGGGAGTATTTGCGATCGGCGATACTATTTACACTGGTCAAAAACTGGAATATGAAGGGATTCCCTGTTTTTCACCCGAACTCTTTGCTTTTTTGAGAAATCCCAATCCTTCTAAGTTTAAGCAGTTCCGCAAAGGCGTTTCTGAGTTGCAGGAAGAAGGCGCAGTGCAAATTATGTACTCGGTTGATGAGTCGAAACGCGAGCCAATTTTGGCGGCTGTCGGACAGTTGCAATTTGAAGTTGTGCAGTTCAGAATGCAGTCGGAATATAATGTGGAAACGACGATCGATATGTTGCCTTACAGTGTAGCTCGTTGGGTGGACGGCGGTTGGGAGGCGCTGGAAAAAGTTGGGCGGCTGTTTAATACGGTGACGGTGAAAGATACTTGGGGAAGGCCGGTTTTGCTGTTTAGAAATGAGTGGAATTGCCGACAGGTGGAAGGGGAGCATCCTGTGTTGAAGTTAAATGCGATCGCCCCTGTGGTTTCTGGTTTGGCTGTTAGCGAGGAGTGAGATTAGCGCAGGCAAAGGACACAACACTGTTGTGTCCATACAAATGATATTTATTCGGCTTAAATACGCCGGATATAAGAAGCTACAATCACGGATCTAACAGTTTTTCTAAGATGGTGTAAATGTCTTTTTTGGTAGAAGTTCACGGGGTTAGCGTGGCACAAGAGAAGGAGGAATCCGACCAGAACGAGTACTCAAGACAGATTC
>NZ_JAUBPR010000130.1:0-16942 GCF_036700845.1 Microcoleus sp. S13_C5 | reverse complement strand
GCAATGAATGATGAATACATGATGCTTCTTCTCAAATCCTTTTGTCAAGGCTGATTGAGATGCTCTTACCCTGGGGTAAATTGGGGAATCGACCCAGAAGAGTTTTCCCTCCAAACTTAAGTTATGATCGACATGAATCAAGTATGTTGACTCATTCACTCTCTACACTTTGTCCTTAATCTCGATACTCTGCCTTTAAATCAAAATCTCAACTAGAAAATTTCGCCACACCACTCAACCCGCTATTCTTGCGCCCTTTCCCCACAAATTCTCCATCCGCTGCTGCAACTTCATCTAAAGCTCGATCGCCCGCAGCCCCTTCCAACAAGTGAATTTGAATTTGCTCCAACCGCGGCCCGGACACAGAAACAACCGTAAGTTCCACGTTTTCGCAGCGCCAAACTTCCCCAACAGCCGGCATTCTTTGCAACTGATAACTCAGAAAACCTCCAATTGTCTGATATTCGTCAGTTACTGGCAAATCCAAATTCAATATTTGATTCACATCATCTACATTTAACTGCGCTTGAACTAAATAAGTGCGATCGTCCAATACTTGCAAAGCAATTTCTTTACTGTCGGGCGACTCGTAGCTGCGGCCGATAATTTCGGCAATCAAATCCCTCAGCGTCACTAACCCCGAAATGCCACCAAATTCATCGACTACGATCGCAATTTCTTCCGACGAACTCTGCATCAAAGGCAGCAGTTCCCCCAGCAGCATCATCTCCGGCACAAACCTCACCGAACTCATCCAATTTAAAATTGGCGTGTCGGGAGATAGCAAACCTTCAGCTAGGGGTTTCGCAAGTTGTTTGAAGCCAATAATGCCGATAATGTCGTCTAAAGAATCTCCCGTCACGGGATAGCGGGAATGGTGAGAAATCGCCATTTCGTCGAGCAAATTTTGAAAGGTTGCCGTCTTGGGAAGTGCGACAATGCTAGGCCTCGGCACCATTACTTCTTCTACCCAAACTTCGCCAAATTCAAACACGTTGTTGAGCAATTCTCGCTTTTCTGCTTCCAAGCCGCTGGATTCGCTGGAAGTAGCTATAATTAATTGCAGTTCTTCGGGAGTAACAGGCCGATGCCTTAGATCGTATTCGATGCCCGCAAACCGCAAAAGCGATCGAGTGGATTGATTGAGAAACGACACAAAGGGATTAAACAAACGGGCAATCAATAAACTCGGAGGCCCTAAAGTTCTGGCTAGCTGTTCGGAATACAGTAACGCTACAGATTTGGGAAAGAGTTCGCCCAGTACGATTTGCAGGTAAGCTAGCAACAAAAAAGTTACTATTGGTATGCTAAAAGAATGGGCGATCGCAGACTTGATGTAAATTGGCAGCGGCAAATAGCCGATCGACATTCGGACTAGCACGGCGATCGTACTTTCCCCAATCCAGCCGAGAGCTAAACTAGAAAGAGTGATTCCCAACTGCATTGTCGAGAGCAATCGCTCAATACTTTGCTGCAAAGATTGCACAGTTAAAGCTGCAACGTCGCCAGCTTCCACTAACTGATTGATGCGCGATCGGCGTACCGTCACCATCGAAAACTCAGCCGCCACAAAAAAAGCATTAATCGCAATCAGCAACAGCACTGACAGCAACCGCGACAGCACCTCTGTCAAACTCATCGCGGGTAAATCAGATATCTCCTGCACTCTCGCCCCTAAAAGTGACACAATGCTCCCTAAAAAAACTTTCTCGATCAAACCTGAGAATCCGTCTGCAGGTTTGGTCTTCTTTTATTTTACTTCGCCACTGGAATGCCAGATATTTGCAACTGAAGTTTTTGACCTGGATAATCTGTCAGCGTCAGCGAAACTTCCTTAGCATTTTCCAGCAAAGCTGTGGGAATACTCACCGTACCGTAAAACACCTGCCCGTTGGGGGGGAGTTCCGACGGCAAATCCTCGGCAGTCGCGCTCAGGGCCCGGCCACGATCGTCAGTGACGTTCAAGAAGCTGTAGAGAAACCTCACAGCTTGGGAGCCCTCATTTTTCATGCTCACGTCTAGCAGCATGGAATTGTTGCGCTGACTGGCCGCGCTCACTTCCAGGGTTATTCCCCCGTCGCGACTGTTTAGGGGAAACTTGGCGCTGGCATTTTGTGCAGCCGGTTTTTTTGCCGCGGCTGGTTTAGAGCTTGCCTTCTGTGTTTTAGTATTTGCCCCGGCCGTTGTTTTTTCTGGATCGCGACCTTCTATCCGTGCTTTGACGGTTGTGAGAATGTCTTGTTCTTTCAAAATGCTCACTTGGTCTTTGCTAGCCGTCGTTCCAGGCTTGCCACTGCCAGCATTGTTGCTGGGGCGAATATCGGGTTGAGTCGTTCCTTGCAAGGCTTCGCGACCTATAGTAAATCCCCAAACAGAACTCGTCACGCCTGCTCCAAACATCAGAGCCAGCAGAATTAGAGTCAGCACTACCGTCGAATTCACTGCCATTGCCTATAAGTTTATACCGAGTCCTAGAAACTGCTTTGTCCTGTCCATCGGCTCCAGCACATTGGCTAACAGGCGATCGGGACTCAGCAGATCTAAAGATTTTGATTTTTGTTCTCTAGTTCTAGCACGGACTGGGAAATTATGTTATAATTCATTTTGAGTTAGGTCGAAGAAATCGATTTAACGGCAGTTGGCCGAGCGGTTTAGGCAGCGAACTCATAATTCGCCCCAGGCAGGTTCAACTCCTGCACTGCCGATTTAGAATTAATCACGACGCTCCGCGCTCTGGCTAAAAACCAGGTTTCTTCCCAGATACCAGTCCTGGACGGATGGGGGTTAGAAACCCGGTTTCTAGGAAAAATTTGCGACAAGTAACGAAAAATATCCGAATAAACTTGGTTTGTGAGGTCGCAAGTGCGATCACAAACTATAAATTTGGTCGATGGCGATCTGTTAAGCTCGCATTGCCCTCGGAAAATTATTATTCTGATGCCAAGGTCAACGATATCAAGCCTTAATCAATTCCACATTATATCTGCTCGCTTCTGAGATGGCGGGCGCTGCGCGGGAACGATCGTACCGCACTCCAAAAATTATTATTCCGATGCCAAGGCCAAGGATATCAACCCTTAATTAACTCCACTCCGTCGCGCCCGTCGAGCTCTTGAACGTAAACCTTAACTTGTTCTTCCTTTGCAGTCGGCAACTTTTTACCCGTAAAATCAGGCTGAATCGGTACTTCTCGGTGACCGCGATCGACTAATACCGCTAACCAAATTTTCTCCGGCCGCCCATAATCGTTTACCGCATTCAAAGCCGCTCGACTCGTTCTGCCTTTATATATAACGTCATCTACCAACACCACCGTTTTGCCCGTCAAATCGAAAGGAATTTCTGTTTTAGCAGGTGTCCGCATCGCAACTCGATCCAAGTCATCTCGGTAAAAGGTAATATCCAAAGCGCCTACGGGTACTTTGACTTGTTCGAGCACTTCAATTTGATCTGCCAAAATTTGAGCTAAAGGCACTCCTCTACTATGAATGCCCAACAGCACTAACTCCGAGGGATTCCCTGATTTTTCGACAATTTGGGAAGCGACGCGGGTGAGAGTGCGCCTCACTTCATCAGGGGATAAAATTTTGATAATTTTAGTCATGGGTTGCTGCGAGCTAATTGTTGGCTGTTGGCATATCGAACAATTTGAGATTGTAGATGGACTTGACAGATGAATCTGGGGGTTTGAACAAAGGTCAAAACTTTTTTTGCTCGTGTCGGTGGCTGATCTCTGTCTTCTGCAGGACTTACCCCGAACGGATGAAAAGCAGATGCTGCGATTGATTGCAAGCGGGCGAACAATTACAGAAATACGTTGTTATTTATGCCTCCTGGACTGTGCGGGTGAGGTCATCAGTTAACGGCTCAAACCTCATAAGGTATAAAAAAGCAATGATAGTCCCAACCAAATCAGAAAGCAATACCGAGTTAATTGCAATGCTTGGCAAATTAGCTGCGCTGTGATCGGGTGAACCGGCTCGCCTAACAGCGGTTTGTGTTTGAGAACTCCGCGATAGGAATTAGTACCTCCTAGTTGTACTCCCAAGATGGCGGCGTAAACGCACTCGCTCCAACCGGAATTGGGGCTGGCATCTTTAACAGCATCTCTCTGACAAATCTGCCAAATGTAAATCGGTTTGCCCGATATAACTGCTAAAGTAATCACTGTTAGCCGGCAAGGAATCCACGTCAGCACGTCTTCGAGTTTGGCGCTAAACCATCCTAAATCTGTGTATGGCGCTTCTTTGTAGCCGATCGTAGAATCTAATGTGCTGGCTGCTTTGTAAGCGATCGCCAAGGGGACTATAGCACTCGCCCACATCGAGTTAGGATCGATCGGGGCAGCGGTAACACTTAATAATAGATGCGGCAGAGCGAACCCAAGTAAGGCATAAAATAGCGGTGCTGTCACCCCATCGACTGCATTCTCTGTTACAGTTTCTAACAATGCTCGCAGAATTTCTGGCTCGGATAAGTTTTCGGTATCCCGGCCGACGTAAAGGCTCAACCTTTCTCGCGCCTTGACTAAATCTCCAACATTTAAAGGTGCGAGCACATCCTCTGCTGCGGCCCTTAAACTGCGACCTGCAAAACAGCTTGCCAGCAAAATGGTCTGTATCGCAATACCTAAAAGAGGATGCACCCAACTAGCAGCTTGGACGATCGACCAACTGACAGTATAACTGCCTACAATCAGCCAGATCGCTAGTATTGTACCAGCACCTCGTAGCAGCAGTTTGTGCTGATCGCCAGCGGGACGATCCTCTGCTTCAGGCATTTTGCCTGCGGGATTATTCCATATATTAAAGACAAGTCGAGTATAACGGTCGATCGCCCAACCCATCGCCTGCACGGGATGTGGCCAACCCCAAGGATCGCCGATCGAATAATCCAACACCGCAGCTAAAATCAAAACAGGAAATTCATCCGGCATCATTATATATTGTGTCAAACTTGATAGTCCGTCAATCGATTTTAGATTTTAGATTAAAGATTTTAGATTAAAGAATTGAAGAAAGCGACCCCACCGATCAATCCGTGGACTTGCGATGGGGAGCGAGGAGCTTTTTTCTCGCTCCACGGATGAATCCGGGGGTCCGAAGCATCTTCCTTCATTGTCACAGCAGGATCTCTCGCCCCAGAGAGCAGATTTTAACTCCTGCTACCCTTGCGGACTTTGATGTTTTGAGGGGCGATTTTATAGTAGAAGGAAGAAGGAAGAAGCAATAAAGGCAAGGGTTTGAGCAATTCAAAACCTCATCATCATCAGCCGTGGTTGCTATAAATGCTGAGATTACTTTAGTCGCGGAGCAAGTGTACGTTCTGCTCCCAATTAACACCGTCAAAGGGTAGGATCTGAAAGTGTTCGATGGCATCTGAGTCAAGACAGCGGACGTTGACATCGAAATGATCGGGATGCGATCGGGGGCGATAGAACGAGTGAATGCCGCAAATTCGGCAGAAAGTATGTTGAGCAGTTCCTGTATTAAATGTATAGGTGGTCAAAACATCTTCGCCACTGAGCAAGGTAAAACGTTCCGGCGGCACAATGAGGTGCAAAAATCCTTTCTTTTTACAGATAGAGCAGTTGCAATCAGATGCTTCGTGTTTGTCAACGGCGACACGGAAGCGGACAGCTCCGCAGTGACAGCCGCCAAAGTAGGTAACAAGTGTTGCGTCCATGTGTGATTGCTGGCGATCGAATGAATGAACTTACCATTTAAATGATAAAGCTAGTTTCTTCCCCAAGAGCCGCTTGCCAACTGCGGACATCATAGTATAAGTCTTCGAGGGAAATACTGTACAGCGCTTCGGCAAGTTTTTTGTGCAATCGGTTCCACAAACTGAATGTTACCCAGTCCTCTGCTTGCGTCGCGTCGGGAAAATGTCGTGGTAAAGGTTCAATAGTTTCACCTACAGCCTCTAAGATTTGTCCTAAAGAGATTTGAGCTGGCTGGCGGGCTAATTGATATCCTCCTTGGGAACCCCGAACAGATTGGACTAAACCGGCTCGTCGCATTTCAATCAGCAATTTTTCTAGATACGGAGCAGGTAACTCCTGTCGCTTCGCTATCGATTTCACCGATGTCGGGCCAAAGCGAGGTTGCAAACTTAGATCCAGTAATGCTTTGACACTGTAGTGTCCGCGTGTGGTTAACTTCATGGGATTTTAAGAGCGGGGCAAATATTCAGCTAGCTGATAGCTGATAGCTTATGCTACCGAGTTTAGAGATTGCTCGCACCGGCTGCAGCTACTCCTCAAGAAAGACTGCACGTTGTTAAAAATATTTAGATAATAGTGGTTAACAATTGAGCCGATCGGTGTAATATGGTTTTACGACCAGCTATAAAGCTAAAGTTTCTTGGTCAAACCAAAAACCAACCGAGAAAAAATCCGTACACCAGTTGAATATTTCAGGACTCAGTAAATGGCTAAAAAGAAAAATATCGAACCCCTTGAAGGCGAAGATCTGATCAAAAAGGTCAAAGACCTAGAGAACCTTACCAAGGAAGAAAAAGCTAGAGCCTGTGGCTACTACACCGTTACCAAGAACGGCGTAGAACGGGTCAACATGATGAAATTCCTGAATGCGCTGATTGATGCAGAAGGCATTCAGCTAGACGGGAAGCAAAACGGCAATGGACGCGGCGGACGCTCTGCCAGCTATCGGATTAGCGTTCAATCTAACGGCAACTTACTGATTGGAGCTGCCTACACCAAACAGATGGAACTCCAGCCGGGAGATGAATTTGAAATCTCTCTGGGACGCAAGCACATTCACCTGCGCCAAATCGATCGAGAAGAAGAAGAATCCTAGGCTTTTACGACTTGCTTTGACTTCTTGCTTGAACAGGTTGGTTTGACTTCAAGCATTGACTGCAAGCAGAGAGTTGGCTCTGAAATCTTTCTGTGAGCCTAAAAAAGTATGGCTTCTATAGATGGCAATGGCTCGACACAAGCCACTGCCACTACTTTATATTTTCCGAGAATACCTATTCTCGCCCCTCGCTATATCCGTGTGGACAAGCGGGGGATTTTCCGCGTAGCTGTTAAAGACAAGTTCGGCAAAGTATGGTGTAGCAGATTTAACAGATGTAACGCATGGATCTTCACCAAGGGATTGTATAGTGGATTTAACGGATGAATGTTGAGTTTCGATGGTCGAGGTTCCAGGCAAGAAGCAGGTTAGGTTGAGCTACGAAACCGAACAAAGCAAGAAAATGGCGGAGGTATTCTCAGCCAAGAGTGCGTAATACCAGTTTAAAAAAAAGAATGCAACTGTCGGCAAACTCCAAAGCACGAGCTTCCTCATTCATCCCCAATTATTTAATCTAAAATCTCAAATCTCAAATCTCAAATTGTATAAGTCTCGTGCTTGCTGGTGATTTGCGTGATTTGTGTGTGTGGGAGTTATTTTGAGGGCAAGGAAGCAGCCTCGATCGCCCGTAAGTGAAATTACAGGCTGGAACAGTTAAAGTGTTAGGGAGCAATTAGTCACCAGTCTATGCCGTTGTCCCGATTCGCGAGTAAAACTTCTCAACACCAAATAAAAATCTCCCTGCGTCGCCTTCTAGTGGCTTCTTTTGTGCTGCAACTCGTCGCAGCAGTCGGGATAGTCGGGTATCTGTCCTTTCGCAACCGAGACAAAGCAGTCGAAGAGCTCGCCGAGAAATTGATCGCCCAGACGAGGAAGAGAGTTGAAGAAAAGCTGATTTTTTTTCTCGAACCTACCCAGTGGGTAAATCAACTTAACGCTGGAGCGATCGAGCGCGGTGAATTAAAATTACAGTTAGAAAAGCCACAGCCTCGGGGAGAGAAGTTCCTTTGGCAACAAATGCGATCTTTTAAAAGCATTCAATGGATATCCTTCGGTGCTGAAAAATCAGGAGAATATCTCGGCATTTGGCGCAACCCCACGGATAGCAGATATTGCTGAAGCTCCGAGAGCGAAAAGTCTACGGCATTAACTCCCAGCAATTTACCATTTCGATCGCGAATCGGTTGGCTGGCAGCAATAAAAACAGTCCCAGGAGTCAAACATCGATAAATACTCGTCCAAATGGGTTTGTTAGCTGCAACAGCTTCTTTGTACCAGGGGCGGAGACGGGCATCGTAGGTTCCGGGTTCTGCCTTTAATTTAGCGGTGCGAGTGCCTAGGCCGTCTGTAGCGTAGTATATGTTGTGAAAGTTGGTAGACTTGTTCGCCGCGACAATTTGCAAGCTCCATCGCATCAAGCTTAGCAAAACGGGACAAATTTTCGCGATCGAGCGATCGAGCTTGCTGATTGCCAGTTCGAGTCAAGAATCACCCTTTAGAAAGATGTCGGGAAACCGGCAACTGTAGCGGCTGAATGTTTTAGACAGCCAAACTCCTGTCATTTGCACCGCAGCTAAATATTGGTACGAACACTTCGGGGGCTTTGGCGACATTAAGCAGCGGCAGCAACTGAAATTTAGCCGAGACGGGCAAGAATATTTTGTGGAAGTGCTGCTGTTTTCGGATAGTTACGGTTGAAACTGGCTGATTGCGATCGTAGTTCCCGAATCCGATTTCATGGGGCAAATTAACAAAAATACGCGCACTACAATTTTACTTTGTTGGGGGGCGCTGCTGCTCTGCTATCGACAATTGCTGGAGTGCTAACAGCGAGGTGGGTTTGGGTAGCGGATAAATGCCCGATGCTAGCGCCGAAGAGCTACTACAAGCCGATCAAACTTATATAAATTAGCGAACACTGTTCCCGGAGAAGCTTGCATAAGCTAATCCACATTTAAATTCCATGGTAAAAGAAACTTTCACTCTTGTGGGGAGTAGGGGTTTAGTCCGAAAGCCCGCCCTTAACATACAATTTAAATGCAGTACAGCATACCCTATAAACTTGCTGTCGGGTGCCCAAGGCGCAGCTAATGACTAATCACTGATGAATCATGACTAATCTTTATCTTTTCTGAGTTGTTTGTGTTGAGAAAAAACACGACAGTTATTGAGATCAATAAACAACTGTTCTTCTTCATTTTTGTCTGACATATTCACTAAATTATATTGAATATTTTCTCCATAAATAGTTAGAGCAATTTGGGTCACTTCTAAAAACTTAATCAGCCACTGACATTCAGTATCCGAGTTATCTTGATAGTATTGAATTAATCGAGCACAACAAAGTTCTAAGTAGGTTCGGGAATGCGGTGAAATCAAAATAATTTTGAGAATTATAATTGCTAGCGTTAAAGGATTTAGTTGAGTGGCGAACAGTATAAATAAGGCTGTTGGTTCCCCAGAATTTTCCACCGTCAAACTTTTGATTAGATAATTGCAAGTTCTGAGATACAGACCGCTCTTCAAAATTTCTCCGTCATTTTCTGGATGAAAAATCTCTAAACTCTTAATTATGTGTGCTTGGCAAATATCACTAGACAAAAAATTACCTTGGTAATCAAATAAATACTTAACAAGAGATTCCTTAAACTGCTTGTAGGTAATATTTTGACTCTGACTCAGAAAAATATTGGCTAAGCTGCGATAGCTGAAGGCTCCTCGATTGACTAAAATTAGTTTGATTAAACGCAGGGCTTCATCTCCTAAAAGTGTGGGATTATGATAATTTTTTAATTGGGATGTAGCAGACTGAGAGCGAGAGGTATACATTGCTAGGTCAAACTTGTACTTTTCTTTGAGCTGCTGCGACAATAGTCTGGCAGTTTGGCGTTCTTCGGGGGCGTTGTTAGCATCTAGATATTGAGCGGTTAGCAAATAAGGCTGATAGCGCGAAGTCCAGTGATTTTGTAGCGGCTGGTAATCCGCGTACTTTAATACAAATAACTTGATGTCTTCATAGTCTTTGCTGCTGAGAAAATTTGTCAGCCACACTCTCAGTATTTTGAGAGAATTGTCCGGGTGGGGTTCGCTAAAGGTTCTCTCGCTAATACTTTTAATTAAGTCGCGAGCAAGTTGGTATTGTCTCTGAGTAATCCAGTTATTTAATAAGATGTAACAGCAGCGTTTAAATAAGTTGTTAAATTCTCGTTGACTGTCAAATTCAATTATTGTGTGTAAAGCTTGAATTAATTTGGGGTGGGCTGGAGGAATCAGGTGGATAAATATTTTTTTAAATTGCTGCAAAACTACTTCGGCTTTCGAGTTTTTGATGTGATATAAAAAAAAGTTGTAAATGATATCTTGAGATGCTGAAACAGTCAGCTCAGAATTGTTTAATTGAGCGGTTGGTTGAGGCGCGATCGCCTGGGGTAATATATTGTTTGTGAGAGCAGGCACAACTTTTGACTCTGTGGTTTCGGATTGAGAGGAAAAGTGCTGAGATGGCATAGCGTCCTCGCTCAGATGATCGATAAACTATTATAGTTACGATCCTTGATTTGCAGCTAATAATTTAGTGTTTGACTGGACTTTTGTGCAGCTAAAACAGTTAAGCCCCCCGATCGCCCTTTTAATAAGGGGAAATCGAGGGGGGTTAACTATTATTTGTCAAGTATCTGAGGATATCAAGCAGGGTTCGCTTCGGCTCGTCTTTGTAGCAGGCGGGCAATTTCAGCTTTTTCTACAAGTCCGACGAGGACACCGTTTTCGCGAATGACGGGGAGCTCTTGTACTTTGAGTTGTTCTAGGAGGGTGACGACTTCGAGGAGGGATAATTCTGGTTTAACGGTTGTGGAAAATTCGATCGGCTTCAGGAGTTCTTTCACTAAAACTTCGGGCCAGCGTCCGGTAGGAATGGTTTTGAGGTCATCAAGGTCGATCGCCCCTACCAATTGTCCGGCATCATCTGTTGCCAGGAATCTGCGCCAGGTTTGAGTGCTACCGATCACGTAGTTGTTGGCAAATTCTCTGAGGGACAAGTCTTGCGAGACGATCGGACTTTCGGGGGTCACAGCATCTGCGGCTGTCAGCCCTGCCAGTTTATTTTGGACTGTGGCATATTGGGCAGATTGACCGGCATTTTGCAGTAAGAACCAACCGATTACTAGATTCCAAATATTGCCGAATACGCCTGTAGCAATGGCAATCCAACCAATTATTTGACCGACGCGGCTAGCAAAAATTACACCTTTGTAAGGGTTGCCAGTAATTTTCCAGACGATCGCTTTGAGGATGTTGCCGCCGTCGAGGGGCAAACCGGGAATTAAGTTAAATAAGGCTAGAACTAAGTTGATGGAAGCTAAAAGTCCGACGATGGCGGCTGCGGGGCCTGTGAGACCAGCACCGATGCCGATCGCTGTTAACAAACCCGATAACAATAAGCTGACCAACGGGCCTGCAATCGCTACCCAAAATGCTTCGGCTGGGGTTTTAGATTCTCTTTCTAAATTAGCCAGTCCGCCAAACAGAAATAGCGAAATCGATTTCACGCCAATTCCCTGTTTAATGGCTACCCAACTGTGTCCTAATTCGTGGGCTAAGACGGAAGCAAATAACAGTAACGCTGTTAATAATCCCAGCATCCAGGGCGCTACCGGGCCCAATGTGGGAAACAGGGCAGCTAATGCGCCGCCGTACTGCCAAGTTACTAAACCCAGAACTAAAAACCAAGATGCGTTGACAAAGAAGGGAATCCCAAACAGGTTGCCGACGCGAAATGTACCGTTCATAATGGCTACCTCTGATTTTACGAATGAGAGGTTTTTCTCTCTGTCTCCTTATCGTAACGAAACGTAACGAGGATGTTAATGTTTCAATTAGGGTGTTATCCGTCTGTGGAGGTTCGGTTTGCTGAATAATTACCGCCAACTGCGGTTTGGCCCGCTAGGGGTTAAAAATCCTTATCTCAAAACGGAAGTTCTTGCTATGAGGCTTGAGGAAGATATCTGTTTTAGTTTTCTGTTTTAATTTTCAGTCGGTTTTAACTCAAATCTTGCACCTCTGTCATGAACAGGTAAGATGCCTGTTCCACAAAAATTAAATTTTCTTGTGGGGAGTAGGGGTTGGGCTTCTAGCCCGCCCATAAAAGCTTTATTGAGAATGGTGCAACATCTCAGTTTTAACTGAATGCAAGCTTTGATACGGAGAATTAATTCCCGGCGGACTATTACACCTGTAGCAAGATCTCAGTTTCAAGCAGGTTTAACTATAATGACTTACCCTAAGATATAGTTTTGGTGCTAATAATTATGCCAGAATCTTTTTTGCTCGGCCGGCTGATGCTGCAATTAAACAGCGAAGTCGCTGATATTATTACAGACTTATCCGCTGTTGCTTTAACTCCGGATGGCAATTTGTGGCTGGGTTCCGATGAAACGACTTCGATCGAGCGTTTGTCGCCTGTCGCGCCTCATATTTTTGGAGAACATCAAAGATTTGCGATCGCAGATTTTATCGCTCTACCTGGAAAATGCGAAATCGATATCGAAGGAATGGATTTCAGCAGCGATTATCTGTGGCTGGTCGGTTCTCACAGCACAAAACGCAAAAAAACTAAAGGCAAAGACGCAGACAAAGACATTGAAAGATTAGCACAAATCGAGACTGAGGTCAACCGCTATTTGCTGGCGCGCATTCCTATGAAAGACGGGATTTTGTGCGAGTCAATTTCCCCTTCAAACAATCCCGAAACCCAACTGAAAGCGGGATGTCTTCAGCGGACAGAAACGGGCAATTTGCTGACAGACGCGCTCAAAGATGACAGCCACCTCGGCTTGTATTTATCTGTGCCGATTCCGAGTAAAGAAAATGGCTTTGATATTGAAGGGTTGGCGGTGCGGGGCGATCGCATTTTGCTCGGTTTGCGGGGGCCGGTGCTGCGGGGTTGGGCGATAATTTTAGAAATAGAAGTTGAAGAGGCAGAACCGGGAGTGTTAAGGCTTAAGGAAATTGGGGAAGGAGGGAAATTGTACAACAAACATTTTCTTGATTTGAACGGTTTGGGCGTGCGAGAATTGTGCTGGAACGGGGAATATCTAATTGTTTTAGCCGGACCGACGATGACTTTATCTGGGGCGACGAGGGTTTTTCGGTTGAAGGAAATTTTAGGGCGATCGGGCGACAGTATTACTGGGCAAGATGGGGGAGATTTGGAGGTATTGTTTGACTTGCCTTTTAAGGTTAATACCGACAATGCTGAGGGATTGAGCCTGTTTCCCTATTTGGACGGGCAGAATTCGCTGTTAGTGGTGTATGATTCGCCGGATGCGGGGAGAAGGGTGGAAGAAAATGCTATTCTTGCTGATGTTTTTAAATTAGGTTCGTAGTAGTATAATGCGTCAGAACGGGAGAAATTGGGGATAATTAATAACCCATGAAATGACGCACCATGCGATTAGGAAGGTGCGTCAGATGTAATTTTTCAAATAATTAATTAGACATGAACTGACGCACCCTACAAGTGGCGTTAATTGTCGATCGCATCCCTTCGCCGCTGGCTGTAGCGTTTCAATTCATCAATTAAGTGAGTATCGTTAGAAGCTGTTCTCGCGCCGGCTTCCGCCGCCCAGCGCTTCAAATCTTCAATTTGCGATCGCGCGATCGCAGCTAAAGGTACTGTATCCTCGATCGACCTCAAAATATCCTCCGTCATCAAATCCCGGCGCTGTCCGTTGACAAACGTTCCAAAGGCCCGATACAACCCATCTATTACGACTTGTTCAATTTCTGCACCGCTAAAATTCTCAGCGCGTTTCGCCAAAACTCCCAAATCAAACTCGCGCAATCTAGTCGGCCGCAGTCGCTGCAAATGCACTTTAAAGATATCTTGCCGTTCCGATTCTGAGGGCAAATTTAAAAAGAAAATTTCATCAAACCTGCCTTTTCTGAGCAACTCTGCCGGCAAAATCCTGACGTTATTTGCAGTTGCGACAATAAACACCGGACTGGTTTTTTCCTGCATCCAAGTAATCAAACTGCCGAATACCCGGCGCGAAGTTCCCGAATCGCCGTCGCCACCGCTGATAATGTTGCCGAAGGCTTTATCTATTTCATCGATCCACAAAACGCAAGGTGCGATCGCCTCTGCTAATTGTATCATTTGCCTGACGCGACTTTCGCTTTCCCCGACCACGCCGCCAAACAATCTCCCAGTATCCAATCGCAACAGTGGCAAACGCCATTCTGAGGCTATTGTTTTCGCAGATAAAGATTTGCCAGTGCCTTGAATTCCTACTAACAAAACGCCTTTCGGATTGGGTATGCCGTAGCGACGCGCTTCGTCCGTAAAAGCATCTTGCCGCATCTTTACCCACTGTTTCAAATTCTCCAAGCCGCCCACACTTTTTAGGGATTCTCTGGAGTTAAAAAACTCTAAAATGCCCGTTTGGCGAATTGCTTGCTGTTTTTCCTCCAAAACTCCGTCAATATCTGACTCGTTAATTTGCTGTTTGGCGGCCAAAGCTTTAGCCAAAACCCGCCCGATTCTAGCGCGACTCAAACCCTGACAAGCTTTAACCAACTGTTCCCTTGCTAAACCGCTAACTTGCAACTGTTGCGGCTTTTCCACAACGTGGGAAATTAAACTGTCGATTTCTTGCACGTTGGGCAAAGGAAAATCAATTACTGTTACTTCTTCTTTCAATTCCTCCGGCAATTCCAGCGTGTGAGAAGTAAGAACTATAGTTTTTTTGCTGCGCTTCAATTCCCGCGTTAAATTCCGCAATTCCCGCACTACCGCCGCATTTTTTTCGGTGTAGGGATATTTCAAAATTGGGTGCAAATCCCGCAGGACAAATATGGTATATTCTTCAACAGCAGTTTTGCTGACGCGATCGAGCGCCGCCATTACCGAACCTTTGCCAGAACCGTTATCCTCCCAGCCCCGCACAAGATCCCAGAACAACACCCGGCGCGCGGGAGTTACTTGCAGCGCTACTTGGGCAATTACGGCTTCGACCGGTTCCTCCTCCGCGCCGACAATGTACAGCAACGAATAGCGGGCGCGAATCATCAAATCTAGTCGCTTTACCAGTGCCTCGAAATGGTTATTTTTACTGCCCTTGACGACATCTAATTCTTTGGGGTTTGGGTAATTTTCTGTCATTTTAGTGGATATTTTAGAGGAAAATTAAACTTGATTAAATATTTGGCTTGCAGTCAGGATTTTAGTCTTTAAAATAATTTCACCTAACTAAAGGTTTGTAGTAAGGATGTTAGTCCTTAACAACTATTTAAGCGGACTAAATTCCGTACTGCAAACATTAAAATTATAACAGCCTAGTACGCAATTGACTACTTAGCAACTTTTCGAGCTTGTTTCACCATTTCAATGAGAGTGTGGTGAGCATCTTCGGCGTCTTTTAAAGTGCGCTCAAAATTTATCCTGACAGGCACTGTTTCGTCGTTGACTTTAGCGGTTAAATCCATGCCGTTGGCATCAATAGCGAGCATTTGAGCTTCCGTTGCCTGCGGTTGGTCGCCAAATGCTTGAGCATATAGCACGACAGCACTAGCGTGGTCTTCGTTCATGTGAGTGCAGATGCGATCGCTAATCTCAGTGGAAAACTGTTCGGACATGGGGAGATTCCTCAGATGCAATATTGATCGATTGTACTGCGATCGGAGTTGACAAAATACTTCGCAATTTGCTAAGATGAAATTAAAATGATTTTAGCGAGAGTCCAATCGATGCGTAAATTTGTTTGTGATCGAGGAAATGTATGCACGTTATCTCTCAATCAGCACTCAGGAAATTCTGGGAAAAGTATCCTGATGCCGAAACAAGTCTGCGCTCTTGGTACAAACTAGCAACTACAGCAGAGTGGTCAAATTTAGCTGAAGTGAAAGCAGTTTTTTCCTCAGCAGATAGAGTTGGAAACTTTACTGTCTTTAACATCAGAGGTAATAACTACAGACTGATTACCTTCATAGATTATGAATATCGACCTAAAAAGGTTTTTATTCGAGCTGTACTTACCCATGAAGAATATGATGAAGATCGATGGAAAAAAGACCCGTGGTATCAATAATAGATAATTTTCGACTTTCTTAATATTGCATAGTCACATGAAAAACTCTAGCGCTTATATCGAACTACTCAAAACATTTCCGCCGCGACCCATAACTGCTGAGGAGGAGTTAATGGCAACTCAAGAAGCGATCGACTCTTTGTTGGATAAAGGCGAACTGACTCCTGACGAACGGGACTACCTCAACGTCCTGGGAACCCTTGTTTATGAGTACGAGCAAACTTTAGAACCCATACCTGACATTTACGGAGTAGAACTGTTAAAGGCTTTAATAGAAGAATTTGAACTCCGACAAAAAGACCTAGTTTCTATTTTTAAAACCGAGTCTATTGTCTCTGATATTCTCCGTGAAAAGCGCCAACTTACAACCGAACACATACAAAAACTTGCAGAGTTTTTCTGCGTCTCGCCGGCTGTTTTCTTTCCGCTGCATCCAGTTAAAAAGACTGCTTAAAATTCAAGCAAGCTTTGTGTACTCCCTCTTTTAATAAAACTTTGGGTAATGCTATGAATAATTTCTGTCGCAGAGGTTTTCATGGTATAGCAACCGCCAAGACTATGAGGACATTCTTAATCGCTGAAACTCTTGTTATTACTGCTTCCTCCTTGTTCTATATTATTACCTCTACCCTTACCACGGGCTGACCTCAAGCACCCCAGAGGGTTTTAACACTACCTTAAATTGACGAAAATGCTGGGGTTTACGAGCAACTTTACGAAAGGAAGAAAGAGAAACTTCTTGAATAAAATTACCCGCTGCTTGGTTCAGCGGCTGACAATCTGTAATTACCCCTTCTTTATTCACGGCAACGCGATAAACTAATGAAGTGCTGAATGTGGGAGTCGAGCGCCAACTCTTGTCAATTTGGTCGTAAACTTTCCGGTTCAACTGTGCAATTTCACCGGGGGAGATAATTTCAGAAGGTGTTGCCTCTACCTCGGGCGCTGGAGAGTTAACCGGGAGCATCCCGGTTTTGCGCTTTTGAGCATCAAACGGATATTGATCCGTTAAGGTAGGCGCACCGAAGCTTAAGC
>NZ_JAUBPR010000267.1:0-1824 GCF_036700845.1 Microcoleus sp. S13_C5 | reverse complement strand
TTACCCAAAAACTTCTGGGTGAAATAGAATGTAAAAGTAAGGTGGGAGTGGGAACCAAATTTATAATTAAGTTACCCCTCCAAATCGATTCACATCCATAGTTTCCTCAATCAAAACATCAGTAGCAAAGAAAGGTTAGCCGCAATGGACAAGAATATTTACGGTTTTTCAAATGAAAAGTCATCTGAAGAAGTGTTATTTGCTGAAGAAGTTAACTCCGATGAGGAGTTGTTTTTTGCCGATGAAGAATCGGAAGATACGCCGACTGAAAGCTGGAAAATTTTGATTGTAGATGATGAGGCTCAAGTTCACACAGCTACCGAGCTCGCCTTAAGAAAATTTGTTTTTGAAGATAAATCCTTAAAGTTTATTAGTGCTTATTCCGCTACTGAAGCTAGACAGTTAATCCAAGAACATCCGGATGTAGCCATCATCCTGCTTGATGTAATCATGGAAACGGATGATGCTGGCTTAGAGTTTGTTAAATATGTCCGCAAAGTGTTAGGCAATCAGTTAGTGCGAATTATTTTACGCACGGGTCAACCCGGACAAGTCCCCGAAAAAAGCGTTATTATCAATTACGATATTAATGACTATAAAACTAAAACTGAATTAACAACCTCAAAGCTATATACTACAGTGCTAACAGCTTTGAGAAGTTTTTGTCTTGGTCATAAATTGCAGTCAGAAATAGAGCGGCGCGAACAAGTAGAGAAAGCACTTCGTATCAGTGAAGAACAAGAACACCAAAAAGCTCTTGCCTTAGAGCATTTTGTCCAAGAACTGCAAGACGCACAACTCCAGTTAATTCAAAGTGAAAAAATGTCTAGTCTTGGTCAATTAGTTGCAGGTGTCGCTCATGAGATTAATAATCCGGTTAACTTTATTTACGGCAATATCTCCTATGCCAAAGATTATATTAAAGAACTCATCTATCTGTTGAATCTCTACCAACGCCATTACCCCGAACCAAAAGCAGAAATTCTCAAAGCAATAGAAGATGGAGAGTTGTCCTTTATCATGGACGATTTGCCAAAATTGCTTTCTTCCATGCAGTTAGGCATCGATCGCATTCGCCTTATTGTGCAGTCTCTACGAAATTTTTCGCGGTTGGATGAAACCGAAATCAAATCAGTAGATATCCACGAAGGGATTAATAGTAGTGTGATGATTTTACAGCACCGACTAAAAGCTAGGTCAGATCGCCCTGCTATTAATGTAATTAGAGACTATAGTGAATTGCCGCTTGTAACCTGTTATGCAGGTCAACTCAATCAGGTGTTTATGAACCTTTTAGCGAATGCTATAGATGCTTTAGAAGAGCGGGTAAGTAGAGGAGATGGTGCTGTTTTTCATCCCGAAATTGTGATTCGTACTGAAGTTATACCGGGCAATTCGCATGATCAGGACAACATTAGCTCTGGTTCAGGCATTCGGGTAACAATTGCTGATAATGGTGTTGGGATGACTGAGAAAGTTCGTTCAAAACTTTTCACTCCCTTTTTTACTACTAAGCCAATCGGAAAAGGTACAGGGATGGGATTGTCAATCAGCCAAAAAATTATGCTAGAAAAACACTGCGGTCAATTGCAGTGTTTTTCTACGCCTGAGCACGGAACGCAGTTTATTATTGAGATGCCTAGTATCTGTATAGCAACCAATCTCGCCGTAGCTATGCCTTAGAAAACTCCTCTGGCTGAATTGATAATATAGCGCCTTTCAGTTACATGAGAAGAGGGTAATTGCTAATTGGAGTTTAGACTAAGCAGGTCAAAAAGTGCGATCGCACTGAGACTAGCGAACAGTTCTCAAGAACGGCAATGG
>NZ_JAUBPR010000129.1:0-17097 GCF_036700845.1 Microcoleus sp. S13_C5 | reverse complement strand
CTTCTTTGAACACAACTTGATATTTTTTATTATATCATATTAGTTGTTTGTGTAATTAATTTTGTTTGACTACTTAGTATCCCCCGGCACGAGGTTGGAGGCAAAAGAAGTAAACGCCACAAACCGCCCGTCGGCTGAGATGGAGGGGCTTTGGGAGACACTGTTCCCCTGATTGCCTGCTGAGCCAAAAGAGACGCGGGTGGTGGTATTGGTGAGCGTGTCCCGCACAAAGATGTCTGTGTAAGCGTTGGTATCCCCCGGCACGAGGTTGGAGGCAAAAGAAGTAAACGCCACAAACCGTCCGTCGGCTGAGATGGAGGAGACGTTGAAGAAGCTACTAAAGTTCTGCTGATTGCCTGCTGAATCTACTGACACGCGGGTGGTGGTATTGGTAAGCGTGTCCCGCACGAAGATGTCGTTGGTATTGTTAGTATCCCCCGGCACGAGGTTGGAGGCATAAGAATCAAACGCCACAAACCGCCCGTCGGCTGAGATGGAGGCCCCGTCCGAGGCATCGTTCGCCTGATTGCCTGCTGAGTCTATAGAGACGCGGGTGGTGGTATTGGTGAGCGTGTCCCGCACGAAGATGTCGTTGGTATTGTTAGTATCCCCCGGCACTATGTTGGAGGCATCAGACTCAAACGCCACAAACCGCCCGCCGGCTGAGATGGAGGGGCGGTAGGAGTTACGGTTCCCTTGATTGCCTGCTGAGTCTAATGACACGCGGGAGGTGGTATTGGTGAGCGTGTCCCGCACGAAGATGTCGTAGCTATTGTTAGTATCCCCCGGCACGAGGTTGGAGGCATCAGAAGTAAACGCCACAAACCGCCCGTCGGGTGAGATGGAGGGGGTGTAGGAGAAACTGTTCCCCTGATTGCCTGCTGAGTCTACAGAGACGCGAGTAATAATCATAAGCCCTCACATTCCCTCACATTTAAGAGTACAAGTTTGGAGATTCCCTAATCTTACCCACAGCAGACAAAATAGCTTCGCTCATATTCCGCGCCCGTTTTTGGCAAATTCATCCACAGTTTGCTGCGATAATTCGTGAACTGTCATTGCTTGCAATACATCAAAAGGCAATGTTAAATGATGGGCGCCAGCTAATAAAGTCTTTACAGCTTCGGACGGCGATTTAATACTAGCTGCCAAAATCTCAGTATTAGTTCTCTGCAACACATTTGCCATATCTTGGACTAAGGCAAAACCGTCTCCCAACAATCTGGTGGCGCGATTCACGTAGGCGATCGCATATTTAGCACCCGCTTCTGCTGAAACAACTGCTTGTGATGCGCTGTAAATAGCTGTCACCGCGCAAGGAATTTCCGGTGACAAATGCGCTACTGCTTGGAAACCCGCCGTCGTTGCTGGAACTTTCAACACTGTTTGCTGTCCAATTAATTCAAAAGCCGCTTTTCCTTCTGCTACCATGCCATCAAAATCAGATGCAGTTAGCTGATAATAGACTTCCCCAGGAATAAGTTTTGCTAGTTGTTTGAGCGTCACATCGGGAGATAAATCGCTTTTTCCCAGGAGGGTTGGATTAGTAGTAATTCCCGAAAGCCAGCCGAACTTGCTCGCCTCTTTTGCTTCTGCTACAATTGCAGTATCGAGATAAATTCCCATCAGCTCTACACCTTTATTTTCTTAGTTTATTCTGAGGTTTCCGAGGCTTAGTTTCACTTTGATGTCATTGAGCATCAAATTGATTGTTAGGTATTAACTGTAGCAGATTTGTGAAAACATCGCTAGTAAGTAAAAATAACAATTAAGTGATGGGTATCACCTCACTTGCTGATTACGATCGCCATGTAAGAAAACTTCGATCGCCAAATGCCGGAAACAAACAATTTATATTTGTAGTATGGGTTATGTATGCAATAACTCAAGGAGGTGACTCATAAAATGAGAGAAAAAGAAAATCATCAGTCACAAGTCAGTCTTGAGGTATCTTGTGACAAAGCGGAGTTGAAAAAACCAGCAGCCACTCAAGACTTGCCAGAAAATGATAATTCTCAAACCGAGTCTCAAACATTTGAGAATCACGGTGAAGATGGTTTGAAGGCTCTAGCACGCTTAATGATGGTGAGTCTAACTTGGTCGCTGGCAGGACTTTCTAAACCTAAGTAAATTTTTGGGCTATTGGTTATATCGTTTCCGGTTGGATGGGAATGATCAAGTCAAGGTCGCACAATTCCACATTCCCCCACGAACCACTCCCGACTCCCCATCATAAGGAGTGTAACCAGAATTGATATTATTGGTTATTGGTAATAAAGACTGGTATTCTGCCAGAGTGCCATAAATCTTTAAGTTTTAACATCCAATTCCTCATCTCTAGCCTGTACTTTTTATAGTACAGGCTTGCCCATTGCCCAATCGGATGGGACTCAATGCCTCATCCCTAGGCTTCGCCCAATTCCCAATATCAAACTTTTATTTATATCAACCGTTTTGGCGGTTGCTATAAATCCGCCCCAAAGACACAACAATGTTGTGTCCGGATCTGCTACTTAATGTTTTCCGAACCAACTGCCTGGGAAATCGAATTAAATCCTTTTTCTTCTAACTTTTGCAACAAACCTTGGAGAATCCGACGCACCATCCAAGGCCCTTTGTAAACCCAACCAGTGTAGACTTGAATTAAACTCGCACCCGCGGCTATTTTTTCCCAAGCATCTTCGGCCGTGAAAATGCCGCCAACTCCAATTATGGGTAATTCGCCTTTTGTATATTGCCAGATAAATCGGATTACTTCTGTCGATCGCTCCCGCACCGGAAGCCCGCTAATTCCCCCGGCTTCTTCGGCGATTGGTTTGCCTGTTTCTCGCAATATTTGTGTTTTCAATCCGTCGCGGCGGATGGTGGTATTTGTGGCGATAATTCCTGCTAGTTGGTAGGTTTTTGCTAAGTCGAGGATTGATACGAGATCCTCCGACTCCAAATCCGGCGCAATCTTGACTAAAATTGGCTTGATTCCCTGATTTTCTTGTTGCAAAATTTCCAAAATTGTGCTGAGCCCAGCAGCATCTTGGAGCGATCGCAACCCAGGCGTATTCGGAGACGAAACGTTCACTACAAAATAGTCACCCCAATCTTTCAGCAGCTTAAAACTCTCCAAATAGTCTGCTGCTGCTTGCTCTAACGGTGTTACCTTAGATTTACCGAGATTGATGCCCAAGGGGAACCGAGACTGAGGCATGGGGCGCGAGGCATCGAATTTTGACTGTTTCTGTGCTGCCTCAAACCGGGCTGCCATTGCCGCGGCTCCTTGATTGTTAAATCCCATGCGGTTGAGGGCTGCACTGTCCTCCGTCAACCGAAACAAGCGAGGTTGGGGGTTTCCCGGCTGTGGTTGACAAGTGACAGTGCCGAGTTCGGCAAAGCCAAAGCCAAAATTTGCCCAAATGTCAGCAGCTACGCCGTTTTTATCAAATCCCGCAGCTAAGCCGACAGGATTGTTAAAGCTCAGTCCCCACAAAGATTGTTCGAGGCGAGAATCTTGGACTCCCAAAGATTTCTGCAATCGAGAGAGCATTTGGCTGGTTGCGGGGTTTGACTGGGTTCTGGCTGCGAGTTCGAGAATTTGAAGAGTTCGGTTGTGCAGCCACTCGGCATCGGTTTTCAATACGGAAAACAACAGCGGGCGTACACTTGATTGATAAATATCCAATGATTTGTACTGGGGCAATTTACAAATTAGAAATGAGAAGGGAAATAACAATATTCACGAGCCGACAGCGAAGGCGAAGTTTTTACTTCAACTTCGATCAACTTTATCCCATGTTTGAGATTGAAGGATAAGTGAGACGATTATATTATAAGTTGATTCTTTGGCTTTTTAATTTTTTGAACTTTTAAGTTAGTAATTTTAAATTAGACAAGGTGCGGGGAAGCTTGGAAATGGGGCAGCAGCAAAGACCAAAGGATTTAGACGAACAAATCGCGACCCTAGAGCGCGTTCTCCAGACTCTCCGAGAAGAGGAGAATGTTGATGTGCTACTTTCGACCACACTCGGTTACTTGCAAGCGGAATTTGACTGGCGGTTGATTTGGATCGGGTTGTACGATCGACAGGCCCACAGATTGTTCGGGAAAGGCGGCATGACTCCTAACGGCGACCAGTCTTTTCTCAAACAGCGCTTTGCCCTCAGCCCGGGGGATTTGCTGGAACAAGTGGTGATTCAGCTCCGGCCGGTGGGAGTCCCGGATTTGCGATCAGAAAACAGAGCCGGAGAATGGCGCAAAGCAGCTCAAACTTTCAATATTCAAGGCACGACTCTGTTTCCGCTGCGCTACAAAGACCGCTGCTACGGCGTGATTTTGCTCGGCACTGAGGTGTGGGGAGCGTCGCCCAAGTCGGGGGAAAAAACGCAGTTGGCGATCGTATTTGGAGCGCTGGCAACTGCTCTTTACCAAATAGAAAAAGACTGGCAGCGACAACAAGTTAAACACCCAGATGAGTATCTTTTAGCGCTGATTTCTCAGTTGGGGGAACTGCGATCGCTCGACCAATACTTGCAAGCTGTTGTCGAACAAACTCATGAATTTATCGAGCCGACGCGCACCAATGTTTATTGGTTCGAGCGAGAGCGGCGCTATTTTTGGCGCCGAGTCAGCAACCGCGAAGTTACTCCGGGTTTGGGCGGGCCGGGCCGAGCAGCTTCGGGCATCACCGTCCAAGACTTGGGCGAATTTTATCAGGCTTTGGGCAGGGAAGAAATGGTTTGGATCGGTGAATCTCAAAGTTCTCTGAAAACTGAGCTGACGGGACGGTTGATGCAGCAAATCCGCGCTCGCTCTCTGTTGGCTGCGCCGATTGTTTCAGAAGGGGAATTGTTGGGATTTTTGGCAGTCGAAGCCGGCGAGCCCCGGATTTGGCAAGACAATGAAAAGCATTATCTGCGGGGAGTGGGGCAGTTAGTGGCTCTGACGGCTCCTGTCTCGGAGATGGAGGAGAAAATTCAGCAAATTGAGATCGATCGAGATTTAACTGCCGGAATAGCTCACGCCATCTACAGCGATGCTGACTGGGAGGCGACTTTGAAAAATACCGCCGAACAGTTGTGCGGGCGGCTCAAATGCGAATACTTTTTGCTGCTGCTGTATGGCGAAGAACAAAATCGCTTTGAAATTGTCTGCCAAAATTTGCCCCGCAATCGCAGGTCAGTGCCGTCGCCACTCAACGCCCTAGATGTGGCTGACGTGGGGCTGTTGCAAGAAAGTGCACCTGTGGCTATTGAAAATTGGGAGGAAGACGGGCGGTTGGGCGCTTGGCGGGAAGTGTTGGGGGAAGCTGGGGTGCGATCGCTTTTGGCATCGAGCACTCGGGCGAAAAAGGAAGAGGGAGAAAACCCCGATCTCAAATCGAAAATCGCCAATCGCAAATCGATCGAGGGTTTGCTGGTTGTCGGACACAATGCAACTCGCACTTGGAGGCGATCGGAGCAAGAATTAGTTCGGCTAGTGGGCGAACAACTCGGATTGATCCTGCACTCGTGGCAGCAGAGTTCGGCAATCGACAAATATCAGCAATTTGAGCGATCGCTCAAATCGGGTTTGGCGGTTTTGCACCATTCTCCTGATGAGCAATCTGAGCAAGAGATATCTGCTGCTTCACCGACGATGTTCCCAGAGTTGCCGCTACAAAAGCTCGATCGTAACTTTGCTCAACACGTTTCCCAGACACTTTCCTGTCCTTTAGTAGCCGTAATTACTTGGAATCCCGGTGAGGAGGAAGGTTCCATCGTAGCGACGGTAGCTGCCAATCCCGTATTTGCCCTCAATCCCGAGGCGGTGATTCCTGTCAAAACAGATGCTTTGATCCAACAAACCCTGGCAGAAGCGGGCGTGCTGCAACAGAGCACGAGCCAACTCCCACTAGCGACGAAGCGGTGGCTCCGCAGTCCGGGAATTGGCGAGATTCTGACGGTGGCGCTGCGGACTGCCCCAGAACACGCTCCGGCGGGCATTGTGGTGGCTGCAGACGCTCCGGGCCGCCAGTGGTCGGAGTTGTCGGTGAGTTTACTCAGCTCGATGGCGTCTCAGTTGGCTTGGTGGCGCAGGTATTTGGCGGTGCAATCGGCAAGCGAGTCGCAGCGATTGGATCTGGAGTTGCTCAACTGGTACAAACAGCGCCGTTTTGAGGAGTTTTACCGCACGGTGGGAGCGGGGGTGAAGGAGTTGGGGGAGTTGAGTCAGTCGATTTTGCAGTCGGTGAAGGAACAAAAGGATGCTCTGAAAATTTTGCGCTACCAACAGGTTTTGCGGCAAATGGGCAATGCTTTGGGGTCAACTCATTTGCTGCTGAAACAGGAACATTGGCGGCTGCAATTCGCACAAGATGCGGTGCCTGTGAGCGCTTGGCTGAGGCGATCGCTTGATCGAACGGCCTCCCTGGTCAAACACTCGAAAGTCTTGCTGGATGTGCACAGAGAAGCTGCTGTGTCGATGCCTGCGGGTCAGACTTTGAGCGTTCGCGGGGACAGCATCAAGCTCGATTTGATCCTGTGCGAATTGCTGGCGACGGCTTGCAGGCGCTCTGCTGTTGGCGCCAAGATTGAGATTCGCTCTCAGTTGTTGGGGGAAGATTTGTTAGAATTGTCTGTGATCGATAGCGGCGCGTGCGATCGACACTTAATTGCTGCCTTCAACGGCGATTCCGAACCCGATATATTAGCGGTTTCTAGTTCCAATAGGTCGATCGTGCAAAATCTTTTAATTTGTCAGCGAGCAGTACGCTTAATGGGGGGAAACTTTTCTATAGAAATGTTAGAAAATAATTTAATTGTGGCTCGTTTAGTGCTGCCCCTAGCCAATTCTTAAAATTCTGTACGGGCGAGTTCACCCTATCTGCAATTCACATACTAGGTACTTATAAACCAGCCCCCACCCAACTTCTAGCGGTAAAGTGCTTCAGGTGCACCCTACATAATTAGGTGCTGCGTCCAAGAGTGGATGATCGATCTCAACTCCGCTTGTATTAGATCGAGTTCTGTTATGGAGTAAGATTAAATGAACCGCGAAGACGCAAAGAGCGCGAAGGAAGAACTGCACCTTCTTCTTTCTCTTCCTTCGCGTCCTTTGCGCCTTCGCGGTTTAATCATTCCGATGCAACCGGATGCGATATAACATCCAAGGTATTAAAAACCCTCTGCCTAAACCGACGGAGTAACAGTTGCCGCCGCCTCAGAACTGGGGAAAAACCTTTGAGTAATCCAAGCAGTTACAATATGAGAAAGCAATCCCATCGGCCCAGCAAAAAAACACAAAGCCAAAGAATGAACCGTCCAAACTCCTGTCCGCTGTCCTTCCAAATAAATCCAGCGCCCGACAAACAAATCCATCACTAAAAAATGTATCCATCCCGTAGCCGCCGCCGTTTCCTCTCCAAGAAACTTAGCAATATCTGCTAGCTTGGGATTGGACAAAGCTGCCGCATTTTCCGCAGTCAGACTGCTACCAAACAAATATATGTACAAAGCAGCTAGCACTGCAAACGGAATGAAGGAATTCATCACTTTTCGGGTAATTCCCCAGTTTGGTAATAAAATCATAATTGCCCAGAAAGGCACAACGAACAGATTACCGGCATTAAAAATTAGTTCGGGTGTCATAGTTGGCTCTTGGCTCCTGCGAATGAATGCAATTAAGGATATTAAGATTACTTTACACAATTTTTGCTAAAATTTATCAAAACCAGAAAAAATCTCATTCGCAAATGGAATAGAATTGCTATACTTATCTAAAATTTCAAATTTTCCATCCAAAATCGATTAAGGCAGCACAGCCCATGACAACTTATAATAACTTTTCCGAGTGGTGCAAGCACAAAGAAAATCTCTCGACCAGCGCCAAACATACCGTAGAAATACTGTTGCAAATATCAGACACGGCCGAGTGCGATCGAGCCAACGAACTGCTTTCTAATACAACAGAACTTAACCTCAAAAATCTTCAAATTACCGATATCAGTCCCCTCTCATCTTTCACTCAACTTACTAATCTCATCCTCGGCAGCAATCAAATATCTGACCTCGCTCCACTGCAATCTTTAACCAATCTGAAAACTCTGATTATGGATGTCAATCAAATATCAGATATCAGTCCGCTTTCATCTCTAATAAATCTGACTAGACTCGTTCTCGATACCAATCAAATCTCAGACATCAGTCCCCTAGCAGGTCTAACTAATCTTACCGCACTTGTCTTGTTTGACAACAAAATTTCTGACATCAGTCCCGTGAAAGCTTTAACGAACTTAAATGCGCTGATTATCTACAAAAATCAAATTTCAGATATCGCTCCTTTGGCAAATTTAACTGAACTCCAGACACTCTATCTTTACAATAATAAAATATCGGATATCACCCCGCTGGCTTCCTTAAAAAATCTCACTACGCTGTTTCTCTTCGGCAATGAAATATCAGACCTTACTCCGCTGGCTTCGCTAACTAACTTAAATAAATTGGTTTTATTCCAAAATCAAATATCAGATATTAGTCCTTTGACATCGCTCACTAATTTAATTGAACTAAACCTCGGTAACAATCAAATATCAGACATCAGTCCGCTGAAATCGTTAACTAATTTGACTGAACTTTATCTGTTCAACAATCCGATTTCCGATAGCAGCGCGCTACAAGGTTTAAATAATTTATTTTTACTAGACTTGTACAATAATCAAATCTCTGATATCAGTTCCCTGCAATCTTTGCAAAAGTTAACTACGCTGGACTTGCGTGGCAATCCCATTGTTAATAAAATTTGCCCTGTCAATCCTGAATCTATATGTCGGTTTTAATTAATTATTAAGGCCGAGGCAAGATGGCGGTTTATAGAGTATAATATTTAAGATTTAAGGTAAATATCAGGAGAAAGTGATGAGCGGACACGATGCTTTAATGTTAGGATTGCTGCTGTTACCAGGTTTGGCTTTGTCGATCGCAATTATGGGCGCTTTTGCCGCTGGTGGATAATCAGTCTTTAGCACTCATCAGCGCTTCAGCAAGCAGTATACTGGTTCCAAAAGGGCGGGTTGATCTATTTTGATTAGCCGGAAGTATCTTTGGCAAAACCCGCCCATTTTCTCTACCAATTTACAAAAATTGTGCTGTAACATCGGAATTTACCAAAGTATTCGCGCACAAAATACCCGATGCTGCGACGGCGGGTACGCCAATTCCCGGCATGGTGCTGTCTCCCACGCGATACAAGCCTTTGACTGGTGTTTGCGGGCCGGGAAATGTCCCTTTTCCGGCGGCAATTGCAGGCCCGTAAGTTCCTTGATATCGGCGCAAAAATCGGGCATGGGTTAGCGGTGTGCCGATCGACTCTAAGACTATCCGCGATCGCAAATCCGGTATAATTTTTTCTAAAGCTTGAAACAGAGATTGCGCTCGCTCTTGCTTTTTCTGCTGATACAATTCGCCATATTCCCAACCTTCGTAAGGTTCCAATGTATAAGCGTGAACGGCGTGATGTCCGGGCGGCGCCAGAGTTGCATCCCACACTGTAGGAATCGAAATCATGCAAGTATTTCCGGGTACTGTAATGTCAATCTTGCTGTCGTGAACGACGACGTGGTGGCCGGTCAAACCTTCGAGTCCTTCGGCTTTAATTCCTAAATGAAGGTGCATAAAACTCTCTACGGCTGGCATCGACAAAGCGCTTTTTCGGTAGCCTTCCGGCAAATCTTCAGGCCGCAGTAATTTTGTATAAGTATCCCAGATTGTGGCATTTGAAATGACAATTGGGGTGCGGATAACTTCGCCATTTTGCAAGCGAACTCCGGTTGTTTTGCCGGATTCAACTAATATTTGCTCGACGGGAGTTCCCAGGCGCAACTTTCCTCCCCAGCGCTGCAAGCCTCTGACTAAAGCATCGACGATCGCACCGCTGCCGCCGACAGGATATTCGATCGCACAGCGCGATCGTTCGCCAATCATAAAAGCTATTTCCGGCGCGACAGTTCCGTGCGCTTTCAAACCCGACAGCAAAAAGCACTCCAAATCGATCAAACGCCGCACCCAAGGATCGCGCACATCCCGATCCATCAAGGAACCGGCTGAACCCGCGATCGCACCTACTAGCGGCAACAGCTTCAGCAAAGCAGGCGAGTACCGAGACAGCAAAACAGGTATCAACTGCCAGTCGGATCTCAGCGCTAAAGCCGGAATTCCACGCAAAGCTTCATACAAAACTAATAAATTTTGTTGAAATTGCTGCAATTCTACAGCACCTTGCGGTGCGAACTTAGCTACAGCATCTAAGTAACTTCTCGCATCAGCATAAATCGGCAAACTTCCCTCTGGAAAATGGTAATGCCCCAGCGGATCGTAGGAAATTGCTGCGATCGATTCCTCCAAAACATCAAAAACTTGTCGCAAAGGATTGAACGACCGGGGGTCAGTCAAACCGCAATAAAAAGAAGGCCCCGAATCAAAGTGAAATCCCCGGCGCGAAAAGCTGTGAGCTGCCCCGCCCGCTATTGTGTGGCTCTCGCAGACGAGCACCCGCTTGCCGTAACGAGCTAGCATCGACCCGGCGACTAACCCGCCAATACCGCTGCCAATTACGATCGCATCAAAGTCTTGCATTTATCAAATGTGGTATAATTGTATTATTTCTTGCTGAGTGTTGACAGGGTATTTTTATGGGAGGAAAACTATGAAAGCTTTATCTATTTTAGATGAAGTTGTTCGCGAATTAGAACAAGACGTGAATATCTCACGCATTAAAAAAATAATATTTTTTGCTTGTAAAGAGTTTTGGGAAAACGACCCCGCCCAACTCGCCAGCGCAGATGTAAGGATTTTAATCGAAGAACTGTGCGCCAAGTACAGCAGGTTAGAAGATATTGAAGCTGTTTTAAATAGTATAGTCTCTAAGGTTAATAAAAAAACCGAGTATGCTTTAGTAACCGACCTCATAGTCTGTCAACTTAGCAGGCTGTATGAATTTGAAGATTTCACCAAATTAGAAATAAACATATCTAGTTTTGGCGGTCAGGAAGCTCCCGCATTTGAAGAACACTTTAGTTCGGAAATACCCAGCAGCGAAGAAAAGGCAAGAAACCCCGGCACTTTATTTGATGTCCGACAAAAAATTTTGCAGCAAACAAATCCGCTGAGGGCGAAAATCCTAATTTTTTCTACTCTTTATCACCACTTTACTTTTAGCGATCGCGACTGGCTCCTGCTGAAAACTCAAGAACTTGACACTCTACTGCGACAACTGTTTAATGTCTGTGGCAGCCTAGCCGAACTGGAATCTCAGTTGTACAGAACTGCTAGTAATCTCGACAACAGAGATGAAAACGACCAAGCTGCTAGCGTCATCATCAAAGCGATGAATCCTTGTTACGCAAAAATGCAACAGGAAGAATCCCATGAAGCCGAATCTTCGGCTAGTGAAGATTACGATCAGACACATTTAAACAACAGTGTTTATGAAAAAAGCGAGCTGGTGGACAGGCGCAGCGATTATTTTGATCCAGGCGAGATTACTCACATCCTTCAAGCTGCTCCACCTCACTATCATTATGACCCCCAGAAGAGTTACTTAGTGCCGGACACGGCAGAAAATGTAGCGTTTAAAGAACCCGAAACCAGCAATAATTATGCTACCGATTTCAGGCAGGAAATGGTAGAAACATTCCCAGTTGCAGAAATGCCGACTATTATCGAAATCTTAGAACCGGCGACTCCTGTTATTATAAATATTAGCGATTCCATCAAACGCAAGTTGGAATTGGAAGAAGAAATGACAGAATTAGTCAGTCAAAGTGCTAACTCCGCAACGGCGCAAATAGAAAATATATTCACCCAGTTAGAAGCTGCTTTGAACGGAAAATTTTCTACGGGAAGTGTAGAGGATCGTTTGTACTGGAAATATAAAAATCTCAGAGAGTATGTAGGGAAAGTTCAGAAGTTTACCGATAAGTTGCTGGAAATTTTAAGCGAATTGGAGTCAAAAGAAAGCGGGAAATATCCTTCTGAAATTACAGAAAACCTGACCGACGATATTTCTGAAATACCTCGGGAAAACTCTAGCCATAAAGCAAATCAGTATCAGCTTCTAGAAATGGCAAAGCAAGGCAAACCAAAGGCGATCGCCCAATTGCTCAATCAATTGCTACAGCCTAAAGGAATTGCTGCTACAGCGGGATTTAAAGACGGTTGGCTCCATGTGATTCTGGAGTCTACTGAAGTACCGAACCAACAGGCTACAGCTACATACATTCACAAAAAACTGTGTACTTTAAAATCAAAATATCTTACTCATGTGAAAATTCACGGACGACAGTTAGGTAGCAAAACAGTCTTATGGACTCAAGAATTTGTCAATCAAACTCATTAAATGCTCGACTCAAGTCTGAGGCTACATAAACTAAGTCGGCCTGCGTCAACTGAAATTCAAGAAATTTCATCAAATTTCTCAGACTCAAGTCTGGCGCTACAAAAACTAAGTCCGCCTGCGCGAACAGAAATTTAAGAAGTCTAGAAATAGCAGATTGTACCTAATTAACAACAAAAACAAATATGAATGCCAGCGAAATTTTAAGGCGATATACATCAGGAGAACTAGATTTTCAAGGTATGAATCTCAGAGGGGTATACCTGAGCGGTGCCGATTTAATTGGCGTCAATTTAAGCAGTGCTGACCTCTGGGGTGCAAACTTAGCGATGTCGTACCTGAGCAGAATTAACCTTCAACGCGCAAATTTAACTAATGCAAAGTTGTGCGGTGCTAACTTAAATCAGGCCAACTTGAGTGGAGCAAATTTGTCTGATGCAGACTTCCACGGAGCGACTTTGCAAGGTGCAGACTTTCGCAAAGCTAACATCTCTTTGGCAGTTTTTATTGATGCAAATTTGAGCGATGCAGATATGCGAGGTGTGAATTTGCAAGGTGCAGATTTGCGCGGGGCGTGCTTGCGGGGTGCAAATTTGCGGAAGGAGGTGCGGATTTTTGAGGGTGCAAATTTGCGGGGTACAAATTTGCAAGGTGCAGATTTGCGGGGCGTCAATTTGCAAGGTGCAGATTTGACTAAAGCTAATCTCAGTCACGCGAATTTGACAGAAGCATCTCTGGGGGAAGCAAATCTGACTCAGGCGAATTTGAGCGAAGCTATTTTAGATGGCATATATTTGACTGAAGCAACTTTGGTAGAAACAAATTTTTCCTGGGCTGTAATGACAAATGCTAAGTTGGAAAGAGCTGTGTTACTTGATGCTGAATTTGCTGGCGCTAACTTGCGGGGTGCATTTCTTCCTGATGTTAAGTTGAGCAATGCTAATTTAGTTATGGCTGACTTGAGTCGAGCTAACTTGGTGAGGGCTGATTTGAGTCGAGCTAATTTGAATCAGGCAAATTTGAGTGAAGCTGATTTGACTGATGCTTACCTGGCTAGAACTGATTTGCGCGAGGCAATTTTGCACCGCACAATTTTGATTAGGGCAGATTTGAGCACTGCTAATTTAGGGGGTGCTCAGTGGCGCGGTACAATTATGCCGAATGGAGAAATGCACGGATAATTACTTGTACTAGCAATTTAACGCTCTAGGCAAAATAGTGAATTTAATAGTTAAGGAAATTTCATATAATTAAAAAAAAGAGGGCCATGCTGTGTTAGATTCCGGAAAAATTTTACAAGAACGTTATCAATTGCAACAGCGTTTAGGACGCACAGCGGCCGGTCATCAAACTTGGCTAGCAGTAGATTTAGAGTCTCAAGAACAGGTGACGCTGAAAATGTTAGCTTTTAGCCCGGAAATGCAGTGGGAAGAACTCAAGCTTTTTGAACGAGAAGCACAAGTTTTGCAGGCGCTAAATCATCCCCGCATTCCTTGCTATCGAGATTATTTTTCCCTGGAGAGGGAAGCCGGAGCAGGATTGCCTTGGTTTGGATTGGTGCAAGATTATATTCCGGGTTTTTCACTTCAGGAATTATTAGAAAAGGGGGAGCGTTTTTCAGAAAAAAAAGTACGAAAAATTGCCACTGAAGTGCTAGAAATTTTAATTTATTTGCATGAATTAAGCCCCCCAGTTTTGCACCGAGATATTAAGCCAAGTAATTTAATTTGGGGGGAAGATCAGCAGGTTTATTTAGTAGATTTTGGGGCGGTACAAGCTCAAGCGGCGGTGACAGGTGTAACGTTTACAGTGGTAGGAACGAGTGGCTATGCACCCTTAGAACAGTTTTGGGGGCGGGCGGTGGTGGCTTCGGATTTGTATGCTTTGGGAGCTACTTTAATTCATTTGTTAACGGGGGTGACTCCTGCGGATTTGCCACAGAAAGATTCTCGGATTCAGTTTAGCGATCGTGTGAGTGTGAACCCCACTTTGGTAAGCTGGATTGAGAAGATGACGGAAATCGCGTTAGAAAAGCGTTTCAGCAAGGCTAGAGAGGCTTTAGCAGCTTTGAAATCGGGAAAAATACAAGGGGCTAAGCTTCAAATTCCGACTGTTTGGAAAATTGCTAAACCACCTCACTGTCGCATTCAAGTTAGCAAATCAGCAACGGAGTTAAACATTAAAATTCCGTCTACTTTAGCCAGAAAGCCTTTTTTAGGTGCTTTTATAGGAATATTAACTATACTGCTATCTTGGCCGATAGTCTTAGCATATTTGCAAGTAAATTTCAGTATGGGATTAGGGTTTTTTCCGCTTGTAGCAACTATGTTACTTAAAATTATGGGCAATGGTACTAAAATTACCTTTAACCGGAACTACTTTAAACTGGAACATCAGATATTTGGTTGGAGTTATTTACGACAAAGGGGGGAAGTTTCTGAGATTTTGGGTGCTTTTCTATACAATACTTATCAGGGAAATCAAATCAGGATTCGTTCAGGTAACGAGAGGGGAACTTACTTTTATACTTTAGCAACAAATTTGAAAGAGGTTGAGGCGGCTTGGTTAGCGCAAGAAATTCAAGATTGGTTAAATTTAAGATAAATTTTTGTAGGGCGAAGCCTTGGTGATTAATTTTTTTGTATAATAGACATTTCGCAACTAAAAATGGGTGACGCACTCACTTATAGGGGGTCTAAAATACAGCATGTTCCAGGTTCATTAAGTACAGTAGCAACAGCCTGTAAACCAGACTGCTTGATCAAAAAAATGATCCTACTTTAAAATCGTTATGCCAAGGCTTTCAAAAAAAGACCCCAATCAAAGTCAGTATATTTTAATTACGCGATCGCCCAAAAAGCCTTGAATTTTAATTCAAATTTATCCCTTCACAGGCAAAACGATCGCAAACTCAGTACCAACTCCAGGCTCGCCATTAACCTCGATGCTTCCGCCATGTTTCTCTACCGCAATCTGATGGACAATTGCCAACCCCAATCCAGTGCCTTTGCCGACACCTTTCGTCGTGAACAAATGGTCGAATATCTGCTGTTTAAATTCCTCTTTTATCCCGGTGCCGTTATCAGCAATTTTAATTTTAATGTACCGTTCGCCGACTATATCCGTGCAAATGGTGATGCGGTTTGGATTGGCGGTAATTTCGCTAAAAGTGCGTCCTATATTTGACTCTTCCAAGGCATCGATCGCATTGGCAAGGAGGTTCATGAAAACTTGATTCAATTGACCGGGAAAACATTCGATTTTAGGGAGATTGCCGTATTTAGTTATCACTTCGATCTGCGGTCGATGTTCGTTTGCTTTGAGGCGGTGTTTCAAAATTAAAATAGCGCTATCAATGCCTTCGTGAATATTAAAAGGAACTTTGTAGTCTTTGTCGCCTCGGGAGAAGGTACGCAAACTGTTGCTGATGCTGCAAATGCGTTCGCACCCGAGTTGCATGGAATCAATCATCTTCGGTAAATCTTCCAAAAGATAATCGAGGTCTATCTCTTCGGCGTGGTCGGCTATTTCCGATTGGGATGCACCGGAGCGATACAATTCTAAGTGTTCGATAACATCTTCCAAACTTCTTTTACCTTCGCTTAAATTGCCAGAAATAAACCCAATCGGATTGTTAATTTCGTGGGCTACTCCGGCGACTAAATTACCCAATGCCGACATTTTCTCGCTTTGGACGATTTGCAGTTGTGCTTGTTGTAAATTTTTTAAAGTTCCTTCTAGCTGTTGATTTTGCTCTTGCAAAAGTTCGGCTGCTCGCTTGCGCTCAGTGGCATCAACACCCAAACCAATAATCCCGATTGTCTCGCCATGGGAATTTTTTAACTGCACTTTCGTGATTTCTAAATCGTGTAGTTTGCCATCAACAAGTCTGAGAATTTCGCTGGAGTAATGCGGCAAATCTTGAGCAAGGCAGGCGGCATCAGAAACCAGACAGCCCGCTGCATTCTCCCCCAGTATATCTTTATAATGATCGACAGCTAGGAAATCGCTTAGAGGCACCCCCACATCTTGAGAAATGGTCTTGTTCACAAACTGTACTTTACCACTGGGATTCACCATCCAAATCCAAATCGGAGCGACATCAAGAATCGCTTGGAGCATTTTCTTCTGATCGGCAAGCTGAGCTTCGGTTCGGCTAATTTTTACTAGCGATCGCTCTAATTGTAGGTTGTAATCCTGATATTTTTTGTATAGCAGAGCATTTTGCAAACAGATGGCTGCCTGGGAACACAGTAGATTGAGAAGTTGCAGGCGATCGCGGGTAAAAACTTTTGCGGTTAAGCGATTTTCCAGATACAAAATGCCGACTAAGTTGCCACGATCGAGAATCGGCCAACACAACAGGCTCTGCGGTTGGTATTTGAGGATGTAGGAGTCGGAATCCCAATCACTTTGTTGAGCGAGATCCCGAACAATCACAGGTTTCAATAAATTTTTAACGCAGTCAACAATGTTGAGGGGCAAGATACCGCTGTTTTCATCGAGTTTTGCGGATGATAAGTCGATCGCCCACTCGACTCCCGAATTGTCGAGCGTGCTGGTAGCCACGATTTCCCATTGATTGCCGTTTGGCAAAATCAGCGCTCCTTTGTTAGCTCCTGTATTTTTCATCGCCAGTTGCATCAGTTTGGCAATCAGTCGAGCTAGTACAGCTCGGCGTAAGTAGACAGACTATATTTGTGGTAGAATAACATAGTTAGTTTAGACCAGTTCCGGTAG
>NZ_JAUBPR010000128.1:0-17311 GCF_036700845.1 Microcoleus sp. S13_C5 | reverse complement strand
GGCAATCGTTTGGGAGTTTTGTGTTTCCGAATCTATCTTCCTTTCCTTCTGCTTGAATATCTGCGGAATGTGGGTTGGAACATTTGTCGCACCCAAAAATCAATCACCCACGAGTTTTAGCAGTGGGCGGCTTAATTATAGCTTTCGTACTGACATTTTTTGTCATAGGAGAGTCTCTGCCCGTCCCTATTTCACCGGCAGCGGTTGCTTTGTTGGGGGCTGCTTTGGCAATGCTTTTAGCTCACCATTCCCAAATTGATTCTGTTAATAATATTTTGCGGGATTTAGATTGGAGTACACTGCTATTTTTTATGTCTATCTTTGTGCTGATTGGCGGTTTGGAAAAAACTGGAGTTATCGGCAATATATCTGGAATATTAGCAGTGATTTTAGGTAAAAATATTTTTCTGGGTTCTTTAGTTTTGTTATTTTTTGTGGGTTTGATGTCGAGCGTGGTGCCAAATATTCCGTTGGTAGTGGCGATGGTGCCACTGCTAAAACAGTATGTTGTCAATATCGGGCTCGCACCGACAGAGGTGCTGGCTCCCGATTTTGCAGGGCAGTTTCCACCTGCTGTGCTGCCACTGTTTTATGCGATGATGTACGGAGCAACTTTAGGCGGAAACGGCACTTTGGTAGGAGCTTCTTCTAATATAGTGGCGGCGGGAATTTCTGAACTGCACGGGCGCCGGATTTCTTTTCAAACTTTTCTGCGTTACGGGCTGCCTGTGATGGCGGTTCAATTGGTGGCTGCGGCTGTTTATGTAACTATTCGGTTTCTGATTTGAAGAAGTAATTAGTCATTAGTTGGCAGTCAACAGTCAACAGTCAACAGTTAACAGTCAACAGTCAACAGTCAACAGTTAACAGTAATCTAAACTCCATCCAATTCTAAGGGAAAAATTACAGTGAAGGAGGAGCCAACTCCTACTTGAGAAACTAATTCGATTTTACCTTGCAAGAGCTTGACTAATCGAGCGACAATTGCTAGCCCTAAGCCGGTACTGTCAGGAATGCCAGAGATCAGGGAGTTGTCGGCTCGAAAATAGGGTTGAAAAATCCGCTCGCAGTCTTCAGGAGCAATGCCAATTCCTGTATCTGAGACAGTTACTGTCCAATATTTATCTGGCAAAAGTTCGCTTTTTATTGTAATAGTACCGGCTGTAGTGTAGCGAATGGCGTTGCTGGTTAAGTTTGTGATGATTTGCTGCAAGCGCAAGCAATCTGTCACCACTTTATCGTCTGAGAGATGGCACTCAACAGCTATCTCTAAACCTTTTGCTTTCGCTAAAGGCTCGATTATTTCAACAACATTGTTGAGTACCTCTGGCAGGCTGATTGCAGCTAGCTGTAACTTTATTTGTCCGGATTCGTACCGCGAAATTTCCAGAGTATCGTTGATCAATCTCAGCAACAGTCGGCCGCTGTTGAGAACTCTATCAATATGTCCTATATTGGGAACAGAACCTTTAATTTCTGAATAGTTTTGTTGCTGGCGCAAAAACAAATCTGAGTAGCCGATAATAGAGGTGAGGGGAGTTTTTAATTCGTGAGCTAAGTGAGATAAGTTCTCTTGATTGGCGCGAACTAAGCGAGTCAGTTCTTGATTTGTAAGTTGCAATTGGTTTTGCAAATCCTTTAGTTCTTGGAATCTTTCCTGGGTAAAGGTTTGGAAACATTTAGCAATTACTTCGTCGAGCGCCGTGTCAATTAAGCGGTAAGCTCTGCTGACTTCTCTGGCAGAGGCTTTGAACAATTCTGGCTCTAAAGCATCGAAAATTACCCAGCGCAGCAAGCGGTATTCCCGCGCAATTTCTTCGGCGTCGTAGCCTTGTTTTGCCCTGAGAGTTCCGTGTTCTAAACTTTTTTCTACGAGTGTGCGAATGTCGCTCTCTTGGGATTGGGAAAGCATGGTTACGATCGCTTGCAGTACCATTGGAACGCTGTCGCGCACGCCATTGTAGGTGAGTTCCTTAGCGGTTTCAAGTTGGTCGTCGGAGCGTACAGCTTCGATCCAGTTTTGTATAATTATGTCAATTCGATCTTGCAGCGCGAGGCTAAAGTCTCTCATGGCTCAAGTAGAGAAATAAGTGGGCGATCGCATTTTATCTCTCTAGGTTAGTTTAATAATTAATTTTTTGAATTGTTTGTCAACTTTTGGGCTTTGCCGATCGCCAATAGCTACTCCTAAAGACCTATTGACAAAACTATAAGCTCGTGATTATTTAAGTGAAATTGGCTTAAAAAGTCAAGCCTAATCAAGCACCGCGCAATCAAACCAAGCGTGTGGCTAGAGCGGAGGCACCAATTTTCGGGGCTAATTTCTACAAAATTAAAAAGCAAAGTTAAAAATTGCCAAGTTTGAGTGAGTGTAATTTTTAACCATTAATTATGTAGAGAAAGACATCTCTCAGTCCTAGCCCGTCAGCTAACTTCGCAGGCATTGAGAAGAGACTGAAAAGCCAAATTGCTGAAAAACATTGTTTGGCTTCGTCAGTGTCTCAGGTTGGTATTGTTCAAGATTCTTGTACCTGCCCTGACTTTGAAGGAGTTTAAAATTTTCATACAGCTTAATTTATCTGCGATCGCACTTGCAGGAGTTGCAGCGTGTAAGCGGGTAAAACCCGTTGTCATCCGAGATGCAGTTTTGTTGCCGACGGCGGGAATTTCCGAGCAGCACGGGCGCCGGATTTCTTTTCAAACTTTTCTGCGTTACGGGCTGCCTGTGATGGCGGTGCAATTAATAACTGCGGCTATTTATGTAACTCTTCTGTTTCTGATTTGAAGAAGTCATTAGTCATTAGTTGGCAGTCAACAGTCAACAGTCAACAGTCAACAGTCAACAGTCAACAGTCAACAGTTAACAGTAATCTAAACTCCATCCAATTCTAAGGGGAAAATTACAGTGAAGGAAGTGCCAACTCCTACTTCAGAAACTAATTCGATTTTACCTTGCAAGAGGTTGACTAATCGAGCGACAATTGCTAGCCCTAAGCCGGTACTGTCAGGAATCACAGAACCCAGGGAGTTGTTGGCCCGAAAAAATGGCTGAAAAATCTGATCGCAGTCTTCTGAAGCAATGCCAATGCCTGTATCGGTGATGCAGATACTCCAATGTTGGTCTGGCAATAATTCGGTTTTTATGGTAATAGTACCAGCTTGGGTGTAGCGAATGGCGTTGCTCACCAAGTTGGTGATAATTTGCTGCAAGCGCAAGTAATCTGTCATAACTTGATCGAGAACCGGATCGCATTCAAGGGCGATCTCTAAATTTTTTGCTTTGGCCAAAGGCTCGATTATTTCGACAACAGTGCCGATCGCCGATCGCAGATTTGTGGCACTTAGCTGCAATTTTATGCGTCCCGTGTCGTACCGCGAGATTTCGAGAGTATCGTTAATTAATCTAAGTAATAGTCTGCCGTTGTTGAGGACTTTATCAATATGTGCCAAATTCGGAGCCGAATCTTTAACTCTAGGATTGTTTATTTGGCGCAAAAACAATTGTGAGTAGCCAATAATAGAGGTGAGGGGGGTTTTCAATTCGTGAGCTAAGTGAGATATATTCTCTTGACTGGCGCGAAGTAAGCGAGTCAGCTCTTGATTTGTAAGTTGCAATTGGTTTTGCAACTCCTGTAGTTCTTGGAATCTTGCCTGGGTATAGGTTTGGAAACAGTCAGCAATTGCTTCGTCGAGGGCACTGTCAATTAAGCGATAAGCTCGGTTAACTTCAGCGCCTGAGCCTTTTAGAAATTCTGGCTCTAAAGCATCGAAAATTACGCTCCGCAGCAAGCGGTATTCCCGCGCAATTTCTTGGGCATCGTAGCCTTGTTGTGCCCTGACAGTCCCGTGGTCTAAACTTTCTTGTATGACTGCCCGAAAGTCGCTTTCTTCTGATTCGGACAGCATAGTTACGATCGCTTGCAGTACGATGGGAAGGCTGTCGCGCACGGAATCGTAGGTGAGTTGCTTAGCGGTGTCGATTTCCTCGTCGCCCCGAACAGCTTCGATCCAGTTTTCGATAATTATGTCAATTTGATCTTGTAACGCTTGGCTAAAATCTATCATTGCTTTTATATAAATCAAGTAAGAGATCGTATTTTATATCTCTAGATTACTTTAATAATTAACTTTTTGAATTTTCTCTCAACTTTTGGGATCGGCCGATCACAAATAGCTACTCCTAAAGACATATTGACAATATAATAATCTAGTGCTACCTTATGTTAAATTGGCTTAAAAAGTCAAGCCTAATCCAGCACTGCGCGATCAAACCAAGCGTCTGGCTGGAGCGGAGGAACCAATTTTCGGGGCGAATCTCTAGAGAATTAAAAAGCAAAGTTAAAAAGTACCAAATTTGAGTGTAATTTTTGATTTTGAAATCTTTAGAGAAGGACATCTCTCAGTCCTAGCCCGTCAGCTAACTTCGCAGGCATTGAGAAGAGACTGAAAAGCCAACTTTCTGAACAAGATAGTTTGGCTTCGTCAGTGTCTCAGGTTGGTATTGTTCAAGATTCTTGTACCTGCCCTGACTCTGAAGGAGTTTGAAATGTTCATACAGCTTAATTTATCTGCGATCGCAGTTGCAGGAGTTGCAGCGTGGAAGCGGGTCAAACCCGTTGTCATCCGAGATGCTGTTTTGTTACCTGCTGCGGGTTTTTTGGGAATTCTTGGTCTGTGGTGGATTGTTGCCAGCTTCAAAAGCGATTTGATTCCCACTCCCTATCAGGCGTTAGTCGCTAATTTAGATTACATATTGCATCCATTTTACCAGCGCGGGCCTGGAGATTTAGGCATTGGCTGGCTGCTGCTAGCGAGTTTGCGTAGGGTGTTGGTGGGATTTTTTCTGGGTGCAGCAGTTGCGATTCCCGTGGGATTTCTCATCGGGATGTCGAAACCAGCAATGATGGCGCTCAATCCGCTGATTCAAATCTTCAAACCAGTGTCGCCGCTAGCTTGGCTGCCCATAGCTCTATCAATTTTTAATTTAGCAGATCCGTCGGCAATTTTTGTCATATTCATTACGTCTTTGTGGCCGACAATTATTAACACAGCGTTGGGAGTTTCTAGCGTTTCCAAGGATTATCTGGATGTGGCGCGAGTGTTGGAAATGCCGCGCTGGAGGCGGATTACTAAGATAATTTGGCCTGCAAGTTTGCCATACATTTTTACAGGTTTGCGGATTAGTTTGGGGATCGCTTGGCTGGTGATTGTGGCGGTGGAAATGCTGACAGGCGGTGTGGGAATTGGCTTTTTTGTGTGGGATGAGTGGAGCCGTTTGAATCTGAGTTCGGTCTTTTTAGCGGTGTTTGTAATTGGCATAACTGGATTGTTGCTCGACGCTGCTGTTGACAAAATTCAGGAATTGGTAACGCACCGCTCGGTCATTAATCATTAGTCCGTTTGCAGTTTGCAGTTGTTAGGAAAGCAGTTGTCAGTTGTCAACAGTTAACAGTCAACAGTCAACAGTCAACAGTTAACAGTCATTAATCAAATTAAATATGAGTGACAAGTTTTCCAATGAATGGAAGCGCCGCGAGTTTTTGCAAGGAATGGGCTCGGCGGCGGCGGGAATGGCTTTATCTAGTTGTGGAATTAGCGCGGATCGATCAGCAAAAGGACTCACAGAAGACGCCTTAGCCGTAAAGCCGGTTGTCGATTCCCGAACCTTAGAAAAACCAAATTTAACCGTAGGATACGTGCCGGTTAACGATTGTGCGCCATTTGCGATCGCCTGGAAAAAAGGCTTTTTCCGCAAATACGGTTTAAACGTCCAACTCAACCGCGAAGCAAGCTGGGCAACCTCCCGCGACGGCGTAATCTTCGGCCGCCTCGACGCCTCCCCAGTCGTATCCGGCGCAGTCACAAACGCCCGAATTGGCGCCGAAGGAGCGCGCCACGCACCCCTGTGCGCGGCAATGACAATTCACCGCCACGGCAACGCCATGACGATGAACAAAGCTATGTGGGATTTCGGTTTGCGCCCCTGGCACGAATACAACGGCAATTTAGAAGAATTTGGCAAACAATTTCGAGCCTTTTTTGACAGTCAGCCGCCGGAAAAAAGAGTTTGGGCAGTTGTTCTGAGTTCTGCGATTTACGAATACTTTGTCCGCTACATATCGGCGGCTGCGGGTGTCAATCCGTTCAAAGAATTTCGGGTAATTATTGTGCCGCCGCCGCAGATGGTAACTAATATCAGGATTGGCGCCATGCAGGCTTACATGGTGGCCGAACCTTGGAATACGCGGGCAATTCAAGGGAATTTGGGAGTGGGTTTTACCTTCGTGCAAGGCAAGGAAGTTTGGCTGGGACATCCCGATCGCCTTTTGGGAGTAATGGAATCATTCATTGAGGAAAATCCGAAGACTTATTACTCGCTGGTTAAGGCAATGGTGGAAGCTTGTCAGTATTGCAGCAAGCCGGAAAATCGCAGTGAAATATCGGCGCTGCTGACTGAGCGATCGTTTACGGGGGCGAAACCGAAAAAAGGGGCGATCGACAAATTTACGCGACCGGCAATAGTTGGCGACTACAACTATGGAGGGTTTGACGAAAAAGACCGCACCATACAATCGGAAGATGCAACTATTTTCTATGACATTCCTAAGAATTTGCCTCAAATACCCGGGAATCATTCAACATTTATGTGGCAGTCTCACAGTCTCTGGTTGATGACTCAAGCCGCTCGCTGGGGACAGATTAAAGAAGTGCCAAAAAATGCTGAGGAATTAGCTAAAAAAGCTTGGAGAACCGACCTTTACCGCAAGATTGTTGCCGAAATGGGCATCGATTGTCCCCAGGAGGATTACCAAGTGGAACCTGCGGAACTTTTCATTGATAAAAAGGCATTTGATCCGAGCGATCCGGTGGGCTATGTGAATAGTTTTGAAATTCGAGCAAACCGCCCTCAGTCTTTTTTTCAGTCTTAATCTTTGAGATTTTGCGCTTTTCCTAATGTCCCGCCAGGGAATTTATTCCCTGGCTAATAGCTAAAGTCGGTTGAAACCGACTGCCCAATTTTAGGATTTAGGCAATAGCCAAAAAAGTTAATTAACACTTTACTACTTTTTAGGAGAATACCGTGAGTCAATACACCTCTACTTCTACGAGTACCAAAAATTTCGTCAAGAGCGATCGTCTATTTCTGGAAATAGACAATTTGTTCAAGTCTTACAAAAATGGTGACGGTACAGAATTTAGCGTCTTGGAAAATATCAATTTAAGTATTGGAGAAAACGAATTTATTTCGGTAATCGGTCACTCTGGCTGTGGCAAATCAACGCTGCTAAAAATAGTGGCTGGTTTGGAAAAACAGAGCGGGGGAATGGTGACACTGGAAGGAAAAGAAATTCGCAAACCGGGAGCCGATCGCATGATGGTATTTCAGCACTACGGATTGCTGCCTTGGCTGACGGTGCGGGAAAATATTCGGCTGGCAGTTGATGAAGTTTTGCAAAGTCTTAGCCGTCCCGAGAAGATTAGTCTTGTCAACGAACACCTAGCAATGGTAAACTTAACGGCAGCAGCCGATAAATATCCAGACAAAATTTCAGGGGGCATGAAACAGCGGGTTGGGATTGCACGAGCTTTGGCGATTCGACCGAAAATGTTATTAATGGACGAACCGTTTGGAGCGCTGGATGCTCTGACTCGCGGCAAGTTGCAGAAACAGGTGCTGGATATCTGGGAAAATCACAGACAAGCTGCAATGATGATTACTCACGATGTGGATGAAGCTATATATATGTCCGATCGCATTGTGCTGATGACCAACGGCCCGGCTGCGACGATAGGTGAAATTTTGTCAGTGCCGTTTGCGCGCCCGCGCGATCGCCACGAGTTGCGGGAATCCCAGGAGTATTACGAACTCCGCAACTATGCTTTGAATTTTCTCGATCGCTACTTTACCCAAGACGAATAACGCCCGACGGACAGACCAAACAATTCACTTAAGAGAGGTCAAGCCTGTGAAGCTCAAAACAATGTTAGCGCGTTTTGAAAGTGCCTTGGGATACCAAAATTTAGCAGAAGAAATGGTGTTGCTGCCGGAGCCAAAAGTACCGATTTCTAAGAAATCAAAATCTCCTAAACAGGCAAAAACAATCAATTTTATTGTCGGTTACAACAGTTCTCCCCAAAGTCAAATAGCTCTGGATATTACCCTTTGGATGGCGCATCAAACTCGTTTAGTAACAACTAAGGAAGTCACGGTTCAAGTCGTCTACGTGATCGACGAATCGTCAAAAAGTTACCGCGAAGATACTTGCCAAGTTGCTGTAGCAAATGCCTTGGCTGCACATCAGAAAGTCTCTGATTTAGAGGAAACATTCGCCCTTAATTGTGCAGCCCCTGCGCTCGCTTTACCAACCGAAATCCCATCGGTATCCCAGCAAAAAAATTGGATAGAGCCTCATTATTTACAAGCAATTTATGGTCAAAATAATGAGTACGAGGTAGCAGATAAATTGCTGTGGCAAGCGCGCTGTTTGGCTGAGGAGTGGCGCGGTTTATTCAAAGCTCATTTACGCATCGGGCGGGTTGCTACAGAACTGAGAAAGGTGGTTGAATTAGAATCAGCAAATTTACTGTTTTTGGGCTGCGATTCGGCCAACCACTCGCTGGTTAGGGAACTAGGCAATAATTTTCCCTGCTGCGTACTCGGGATTCCTTCGGCACTCAGCTATCAGATGGATGTTCAGCCTGAAGAAAGTTTGAGCAAGTTACAGTTGGCGACAACTATACTTGCACGTTAAACTTGTTCACTGGTTGGGCCAGAATCTAATTATGCAAGGTGCAGCACACCCTACGACTATAATTCGCGCGCCCAACCTTTTTTTGCGTAAGTTGTATATCGATCAAAAAATAACAATAGTTTCCTCCCCCAAAGCCCCAATTACGATACAATTGGGACTTTTTTTTGATTATTTAGATGTTTAAAATTACTCTTCAAGAAAATTATCGTCACTTATCTGATCATAGACAGTTCGTTAACTAATTTTATCCTTCCCCGGCACACAGAGCGCAGCAGCCGATCGATCGAGCGTTTGTCTTCCTCAGTCAAATTTTCGTCGAAAATAGCAGCCATCAAACCGTACCTATCGGCTAGAGTAATGTAGCCATTTTGATTCACTTCGGCAAACAGCTCGCCCAAAGCAGATGGAATCAGGTGGACAGGAGTTTGCATAGTAATTGACTCTCTACTCGACGATCGCGCGATCGAGCGTTTCTGCATTAACAAAAGGCGATCGCACTATAAAAATTTATAGCTGTATTCCCTTTAAAGGTGTGACAATAAACAGCAAAATTTGTGAAGTAAATCACATTTAAAATTTGCGAATTATGATAGAGCTTGCAGGTGCCTTTTAGGGAAGACCGAGCAACTGCAAGCTTTATCTTTTCTAAAGATTGTAAATCGCAACTTCCTCCACAGGTTCAGCTAACTCAAACTTAAACACCCGCGAATAGAAATAGAATTCGCCGTCCAGAGTTCTTTTAATATTTTCAGCGCGGCGAAAACCGTGCTGTTCCCCTTCATAAGCAACATAAGCAACCGGCAAACCTTTAGCTTTCAATATCTCTACCATCATTTCCGCTTGATTGGGCGGAACCACTTTATCTTCTAATCCTTGAAAGAAGATAACGGGACAAGATAAACGTTCGGCGGAATGAATCGGCGAACGAGCTACATACAAATCTTTTCTTTCAGGATAAGGCCCAATCAATCCATCCAGATAGCGCGCTTCAAACTTGTGAGTATCCGTTGCCAAAGCTTCCAAATCGCTAACTCCATAATAGCTCGCACCGGCCTTAAACACATCGCGGAAAGTAAGAGCGCACAGAGTAGTGTACCCCCCTGCGCTGCCTCCGGCGATCGCCATTCTTTCGCCATCAACTAAACCTTTTTGAGCTAAATATTTAGCACCGTTAGCGCAGTCGTCAACATCGACAATCCCCCAACTATCTTGCAGTCTTTTTCTGTATTCTCGACCGTAACCAGTGCTGCCGCCGTAATTAACATCGAGTACGGCAAAACCGCGACTCGTCCAATATTGAATTTTCAAATTCATGCTGCTAGAAGTAGCAGCAGTTGGGCCGCCGTGACTTTTGACGACAAGCGGCGGTTTTTCACCGGCAGGTGCTGCGAAATCTTGATTTTTCGGGGGATAGAAGAAACCGAAAGCAGTCAAATTGTTTTCCGTGGGGAATTCGATAGGTTCCGGTTCAGAAAGATAACCAGAATTGATGCTTAAATTGCTCGATTTCCGCAAGATTTCTAGTTGCCTTGTTGCTAAATCGAGTTGTACAATAGCAGTAGATTCAGTCGGCGAATCGGCCAGAAAAACAACAGTTTCTCCCCGCCCTTTGAGCGAAGAAATATCAGTGTAAGGCGTTTCAATTGTTGTCAACTGCTTAGTCGTTAAATCAAGACTCGCTAAATACCACAGGCCTTGCTGAGTGTAGGTGCAAATAATTTTGCTTTCCGAGACAACGGCATAAGTAGACATTCCAAAAACCCACTGGGGGAGTCCGAATTCAGCCGCCATTTCGCACAAGCTGGTTTCTATCTCTGCTTCCCCCCTTACCAAGGAGGGATTGAGGGGGGTTCTAGATTGCCAGCGGTAAAAATTCCACCAGTTCGACTTGTCAGAAACAAAATACAAAACTCCATCGGGCGACCATTCCGGTTGAAAAATCGACTCCTCAACCCCGCCAGCAACTAAGTATTTTTCACCTAAAGAACCGTCAGCCTTAATTTCTGCCACCCACAATTCTGTGCCATCCCACGGCATATTTGGATGGTTCCAACAAATCCAGGAAAGTAGAGAACCATCTGGACTTAAACGAGGGGAAGCATAAAAATCATTGCCCTGAGTTAAGATTTGAATATCTTCGCCGTTATCTAAATTAATGCTAACAATAGTATTGACAGGTTCGCCCTCACCTGCATGGTCTTCGCGCACGCAAATCAGGCGATTTCGTTGCTTGTCAACTATCGCATCTGCATAGCGAGAATTAACAGCAGGTGTCAGAGGTTCGGGTTGAGAATCTAATGTTTGAACATAAATACGTTGGTCAGCAAAATGAGAAAAATAGACAACACCGCCAGCAACTGCAAAAGCAGCGCCGCCGTATTCGTTAACGCGAGTGCGAACATTAAAAGGATGCGGTGTTACGTCGTCGATTGTACCGTCAGGAGTGCGCCGCACGAGGACGCTTCTTCCCGCTTCCGAAGGCCTTCCCTCAACCCAGTAAATATCATCGCCGTCAATAGCAATTTGTCCGAGTCCGACAGTTCCAGAAACAATTAAATCGGAAGAAATAGGTGATTTCCAAGAGCCGTAAGGTGATACTGTATTCATATAGTTGAGGCAGTTGTGTTTCTCGCACAAAAAAATTAATATTTGTACTTTACACTAATTCAGCCACCGGGGAAGCAAAATGTCAAAAAAACTCGTACTCATGGATCACGACGGTGCAGTTGACGACTATCTCTCAGTCGTGTTGCTGATGACAATGGAGGAAGTCGAAACTCTGGGAGTAATTGTAACTCCTGCGGACTGCTACATTCAACCGGCCGTGAGTGCTACGCGCAAAATTCTCGATTTAATGGGGCGTTCAGAAGTTCCGGTGGCGGCGAGTACGGTGCGGGGACTCAACCCATTTCCGGTGTTATTTAGGCGAGATTCCTTTGCAGTCGATCGACTTCCCATTCTAAATGAAAAAGAAACCATTGACACGCCGTTAATATCAGAACCCGGACAAAACTTTATGGTGCGAGTTTTGCAAGATGCAGCCGCAGCAGTCACATTAATGGTAACGGGGCCGTTAACAACAGTAGCGCAAGCTTTAGATATCGCCCCAGAAATTGAAAGCAAAATTCAAGAAATTATCTGGATGAGAGGCGCCCTCAATGTTATCGGCAATGTTAGCAAAGATATGGAACCCGGACAAGATATGTCGGCGGAATGGAATGCTTACTGGGACCCGATAGCCATCGAGAGAATTTGGCAAACCCAAATTCCCGTTGTCATGTGTCCTTTAGATATCACGAATAATGTACCGCTGACAGTCGAATTTTCCAATCTTTTAGCAAGACAGCGCAAATATCCCATTTCCGACTTAGCAGGACAGTGTTATGCCCTCGCAATATCTCAAGATTACTATTTTTGGGACATTTTGGCAACCGCTTATTTAGCGCATCCCGAATTTTACCAACTGCGAGAATGGGAAACAGAAATTATTACCGAAGGCATCAGCCAAGGACGCACAAAAGTTAAAAGTGGAGGGCGAAAAATTCAAGCAATGGATAAAGTAGACACCGCCAAATTTTACAATTACATATTACAACAGTGGGCGAGGTAAAAATCACAATATCTGCTAGAAGTGGGCAAAATATCCGTACAAAACCCGCCCTAACGCGAATATTTACGTGTTCTTCTCTTCCCTCTCTTTGTCTGCGCCCTCTGCGCCCTCTGCGGTAAAAAAAAACTCATCTCAAAAATGCTGCCAATTCTATCAATTATCCCCTTAGCCCAAACCCCTCCCGCACCTCAAGAAATCCTCCAAATTCAAGAAGTGCGACCTCTCCCCGGACAGTTAGACAACATACCAGTATTTAACAGCAACAGCCCCGAATTAGTGCTGCAAGAAGGAATTTTGCTTTCGACATTTTCCCCGGATGGTAAAAGATTTCCGGCGGCACATTTAAACTTTCCGTTTCAAGGACGTTTCGACATATTTGCCCACCACATAGCCCGCGCACCTTCCCCGGAAGATTTGCGGACATTGTATCAAGGAGTAATTGTTTATAATCCGGGCAATACACCTGTAACATTAGATATATTGCAAGCTGCGAGTTATCTCAGTCAACCCGATGCACCTTTTATTGAATTGCCGCCGCAAGTCGATAATTCAAACAGTAATATTTACGCGGGGCCGGGAAGTCGCGCTGTGAATGATATTCTCAGAGGAAGGAGACAGTCTGACTTTGAGCCGCAGTTAATTATTCCACCGGGAAAAAGCCAACTGTTGATGAATCATCCGATACCCGTGCGGGGATTGGTACCGGCGCTAAACGGTCGATCGACCTTGATGCGGTTGCGGAGCGATGGTATAGTCTATGTTGCCAGTCTGGCGAGGTTTGCCCGAGTTGATGCACAGGGAAACGAGCGATCGCCCAACTTAGCAGAATGGCAAAACTTATTAGACAATGGTAATATAGTCGGGCCGCGCGATCGAACTCCCACACCGCCGGAAATCACCGAAGGTCAAGTAATTTACGGCCGAGTTGCTGGTGTAGCATTAGGTTCAGAATGGCGAGCACTTCTCTCAGACAACCAAGCCACCTCAAACCTAGCAATTCCCCAACCCGGAACAGCATTTTCCTACGCATTAAGCACCCTCCCGCGCGGAATGCTGGGCACAAATCAAGTGCAAAGTGCGAGGATGCTCGTCCGCTACCCAGATACAGCATACCGCGCCCACGGCAATTACGGAATTCAATACAATCTCAGCTTGCCGCTGTACAATTCTACCAGCAAAAATCAAACTGTAACTGTCGCGATTCAAACTCCTATTAAGACAGACAAATTAACTTCAGGAGGACTTAGTTTTTTAGAACCTCCGGCACCTCAAACTTTTTTTAGGGGGACGGTCAGAGTGCGTTATACTGATGACAATAAAGTGCCTCAAACTCGCTACGTGCATTTAGTCCAGCGGCGGGGACAGCAGGGGGAACCTTTGGTAAAACTAGAGATGAAATCGGGAGAAAAGCGACTTGTAGAAGTGGATTTTATTTATCCGCCCGATGCGTCGCCGCCACAAGTTTTGACAGTGAGAACAAATTTAATTTGATTTGAACTTGTTTAAGATTAGCAATTAACCGGGATTTCCCATCTGGATAATGTGTTTGAGAGCGTTTAATCACTCTCTTCTAAAAAGGTTTGTACTCGACCGTTTGGTCTCAAAACCACTCGAATTTTCGGTTTTTTTCCATTTGAAACGGCAGAAACAAACGGCTCGCCTACTAATGGCATATTAGTTTGATCGATATAATCTGCTGCTGCTTTTCCCATCGGCACAATACTTTGAATTGACCCATTTTCATCGATCAGCACGCTGTATTCCAAAGTTTGTTCCATTCCTTCTGGAGGCTTCCAGCGTTCCTCAAAGTAAGTTCTAGCTTCTGAAACTTGAGGAATTGTATCAAATAAAGTGCGGTTTTTTTTGCTCGCCGCAGCCTGGTTGTTGTCCTCGGACTCGGTGGATGGTTGAGCGTCCTCAAGAGCTGGGAGTTCGGTACTGGTGGGAGGGACAATCGGCTTGATGGGGCTGGGGAAGGGTTGCGGCGGGGGAACGGGAAATCGGGAAGCAGACAGGGAGGGCGGCAGGGGGGGCGGTACGGCGGGAGCTAGTCTCGGCGGTAGGGGGGGCAGCACGTAGGGTACTGGTGCGGGTGCTTGGGGGGCGGAAATGGGCGGTTCTTCGGGGGCGGGAATTGTGATTGTTTGCCCTTGAGGGAATGCTGGGGCGCTCTGTGGGGCGCTGGCTGCGCTGCCGTTGGCGGGAAATAGCAGGGGTGGCTGCTGGATGGGGCTGGGTTTGTTGGTGGCTGGAGTTGGGGCGAGGGCGATGGGAGGTAAGCTGGGGCTGGGGGAAGCCGCAGTGTTGATGGGCGGGGGCGGCAGCGGTGGTAAACCTGGTGTGGCTGCGGGTGTTGGTGCTGGGGGTGTCGGTAGGGCGGGAACTGGACTGGGGGAGACGCCGGCAGCTAGCTGGGGGTTTCCTGGAGCGGGGGCGGGATCGGGGGCTGTGGCGGTTTGCGGGGAGGTGGCGGGTCGCTCGAGCATTTTGATAGTTCCTGTCGTCAGGCCGGCGGTGGCGACCAGCAATGCTGCCACCTTGAGCCAGGGTGAGGACAGCGGTTGTCGGGACTCACGGTTGAGGTTAGGAAGCGCCATCACTTCGGCGGCGCAGTCATCTAGTGCTGTGGCCAAGTCAAATAGTTGCAGGGTGCTCAAGGGAACTACTGGCCCGGATTCTACGGCGCTCAAAGAGCCTAAAAACAAGTTGTGGGCCAGCAAGCCGCGGGGCTCTAAGCGGGGGGGAACAGGAAGGTAGGAGGTTGGGAGAGAGTAGGGGTTGGAGGTTGCTACTTCGGAAGTGTTGACGGCTCGATCAAATATGACGGCGTTACGCGCGACTTCTGGCGAGTCTGGACCAGCAGCGATACTGCCGATTTGAGAGTTGAGGTTGCTGTCCCAATCGCGGGATTCGCCGAGCAAGTTTTGGACGTAGTTGCTGACAGCTTCGTGGAGGGTTTCGAGTTGAATTCGATCGCCCCTGAGAGTAACGTGTTGGGTATCTGGCAGCCTGGGGTCGTCGAGTCGCAGCTCGAAACTTAAAGATTTAAACACCGGTTGGCCCGCCCAGCGAGATAGAGGCGAACTTTTGGCTGTAATTTCCAGCGTGCAAGTGGGGGGCGTGTACCGTTTGAGAACCATAGCAGAAAGTCTGTTGGCTGTTGACTGTTGACTGTTGACTGTTGGCTGTTGACTGTTGACTGTTGTTTAATTTTTAGCGCGATCTAGAAGTGCCAGCCAGAGGCGGCGGTGGCCGCCGGGACTGCTGTAAAATAGCAAATCGATCAGGAGTTTGAGGGCCAAATCAGTCAACTCTCGGGCCGATAAATTTTCTGCATCTTCCATGCGCGAGCCATAAGTGTTGCTGAACCTGTCAATATAATCTCCCAGCAAAGCGATGGTGTGAGGTTCGCGGTTTTGCTCTGCCATTTGTTCGAGCAAAGCAACAGCGCGGCGGATTAAAGCTTGGTGCTGTTTTGCCAAATGACAGCTTATCAAAACGAGCGATCGAGCTTCCTCCACATCTAGTTTTTTGCGCCCTCCGTGGCCTTTCCGTAGCGGGTTAGATTGGCGCAGCCGCCACAAAGCTACCCGATCGGCTACCATTGGCTCTAAATTCAGTTCGGCTGCTACCTTGAGCATCGCCTCTGAGCCAATTTCTGCCAGTGCTTCTAGGGCTAACAGCACTAAATCCAGTTGGGCTTTAATGTTGTCCAACTGGGTAGGTTCTGGTGCTTTTTGGGTCAATTCTTCCCAGTTGGGAGATGGGCCCGTTTCGTTTGTGGGAGCGGAGGGCTTTACGGTCGAGCGCATGGCTTCAGCACGGGAAATTAAGACAGGTTGAGGCTGGATATCAAACAGTATGCAGTGATGAAAGCTTTGCAGCCTGTGGGCAACAGCACATCTGTTAAGTTGTCTCCATAGCTCCTTGCTTTGATTCCGGCAATCCTAACTGCTGGACGGAGTTGCGGGTTATAAAGTTGCGGCTTCAAGTTCGATCGATCGCAATCCGCAAAACCCAGAGATTTTTACTTCTAACCATCCTACGCCGCAGAGTGACCGAAATCAAATCTGTGCTTTGAAACTATCGGGACTTATATTATCAATGCAAAGATCCTGCGCTCTCGAATGCTACTTATAGTCTGTCGCTACTTATAGTCTGTCAGATTATAGTTGTCATTGCTTCCTCTGGCGCCATCTATGGATATTACGGAGCAATTTGGTAAAAAAGTTAGACATTTCCGAAAGCTCAGAAATCTTTCCCAAGATCAGCTTGCAGAACTATCTGAATTACATCGCACCTATATTGGTTCAGTTGAACGAGGTGAAAGAAATATAACGCTACTTAATGCCAGCAAAATAGCCAAGGCATTATCCGTTAGTCTAGCTGAACTGGTAACTGCTGATGACTGAAAGAAGACTAGAGCAAATTTTAGCAAGATACCAAAACTCATTTACCGATAAAATTTATGCAGAAGAGAATGAAGAACACGATATTTTAATGGATGTCTTTGGTATTTCTCCAATAATAAAAAAAGAAAATAGGCAATATTGGGGACGTGAGTTAGGTATGTGTTGGCAATTGTTAGTTACTGAAACGTGTAAAACATATTGCAGTAGTTTCCAGCCAGCATTTAAAGTGGGAAGCGATGAGCCGTGCGATCTGATTGTTGATGGGTACGCAATAGATACAAAATATCGTATTGGCTCAGGAGACTCTGGAACACTAAAAAAGTTCAAATCTTATGGCCCACTACTTCGTACTTATAATTACGAACCCGTATTTTTAATACTTAGACAAGATAATTTGCCCGCAGCTATTACAGCGTGCCAAGTAGGGACTTGGAAAGTTTACACTGGGGAGGATTCGTTGGGAGCATGTCACTTCTGTAGTGAGTAATGATACTCATGCAGGTCTTCGCTGATTACCAATTAAGCCGTTCAAGTAA
>NZ_JAUBPR010000127.1:0-17744 GCF_036700845.1 Microcoleus sp. S13_C5 | reverse complement strand
CAATCGTTTGGGAGTTTTGTGTTTCCGAATCTATCTTCCTTTCCTTCTGCTTGAATATCTGCGGAATGTGGGTTCTATGCCAAAGCCACAGAACGAGAAGAATTTCTCAGAAAACTCAGCAATTCTCGATTCACCGTTTGCGGCGCTTCCTGCTGAATCCAGTGACCACAGTGAGGAACTAATTTCAACTTAAACGGAGCCGTAATTAATCTGTCTAAACCTTCTACAAGTTTGTGGCTCAAAAACGCATCATCTTCTCCCCAAAGCACCAAAGTAGGCACTGTCACAGGTTCTAATTTCTGCCCCAAATTCCAAAGCCTCTGCGGATGAAACATCTGCCGGTAATAATTGATAGCGGCGGCTAATACTCCCGGCTTTTCTAAAGCAGTCTGATAAATCTTAGTTTCCTCAGCGCTAAAAGATCCTTTGCGAACAGCTTGTCCTTGGAAAACATTGTGAACAAAATCTTTCAAGTTTTGCCGGATCAACAATTCCGGAATGCCGGGAACCTGAAATGCCAAAACGTACCAACTGCGGCGGATTTGATCTAAATTGCTCGCCATTTCCTGCATGAATCGCTGCGGGTGCGGAGCGTTTAAAATTGCCAAGCGGTTGAGTTGTTCGGGGAATTTTTGAGCTAAGTGCCACGCAATCGCCCCTCCCCAATCATGACCTACAACGTGAGCTTTTGTATAACCGAGGCTCGAAATCAAACCGCGAATATCCGCGCTCAGCGTATCTAAATCATAGCCGCTTTCCGGCTTGTCGGAATCGTTGTAGCCCCGCAAATCCGGCACTACTACCTTGAAATGACGCGCTAAAGCAGGGATTTGATGACGCCAAGAGTACCAAAACTCTGGAAACCCATGCAGGAGGAGAACGAGCTCGCCTTCTCCTTGAGAAACGCAGTGCAGGCGGATGTTATTGGTTTCGACAAAGATGTGTTGCTGTTCGGAATCGAAAGAATTCATAGTTGGAAAGTTAGACTTATTTTCGGGAAGTACACAACCCGCCGACTGGTAGCAGGCTGAAACGGCCCAGTGGTTTTAATTTTTCTACTTTTATTGTAGCTGCTTTTCGATCCCCGTTGGTGCAATCTAATTAAACTTAAAACTTGTAAGGTTTTGGGGTGTCCTGTGTTTTAGGTGTAACTACTGAGTTGAAGTTTATCACCTTAAATGTATTGTTTTAACAGCGGCGCAGGCGATTCAATAATAGCACAATTTCGTCCGTTGCCGATCGCATTTTTGCAGCCGATAGGTCAGATTGATTGACGATAATGCTAAACACCAGCGGTTCGTAATTCGGAACTTCGATATATCCCGACAGCGCGGAAACTCCGCTCAAAGTTCCTGTTTTTGCTTGCAAAATTACGCGGTTTGGTGTATTATTGAAGCGATTTTTCAAAGTGCCGTTCTCGCCAGCGATCGGCAGTGACTGGCGGTAAATAGATGCAGCAGGTGAATTGGCCATAAATCTCAAAGTTTGCACCAAAGCTTCTGGACTAATTAAATTGTGCCGAGACAAGCCCGAACCGTCGGCTAATATGTAGCTGTTTGGATTTACTCCTAATTGAGTTAAAACTGTTTTTAACTCTTTCAAACCCATTTCACCTGTATCCTCTTGTGGCACAGGCATCTTGTCTGTAACTTTTCCCAGCAATCTCAATAAAACTTCTGCATAAAGATTGTTGCTTTCGCGATTAGTTTTTCTCACCAATTCCGCCAGCGGCGGCGATTCAACGGTCGCTACTTCTTGATTAAAATTGCGAGAAGCCGAGGCAACTAAAGCCTGTTTAACAGGAATTCCCTCAGCCGCCAGAACTTGCTGAAACTGCTGCAAAAAATTATTAGCGGGGTTGACAACTGCGACATAAGCTGATTCAGGTTCGCCACCAACTTTCAACTGTCCGCTAACCCGAATTATAGGTCGATCGAACTCCCGACCAACTTCAATAAACTCGGATTCGTTTTGGGCGACTGTTACTGAATTGTTTTGAATTTGCCACTGATTTGCCAGCTTTGGTTCGGCAAAAGTAACTTTCAGAGGTTGCCCGAGATCCTGCGGGGACAAGAGAAGGTCGATCGCGTTTTGATTGAAAATTAAACTGTTAATCGGCGCTCCGTAGCCAGCTTGCGCGTCTTCCCATTCCCAATTCGGATTGACTGCACTGCCTTGAAAATAGCTGTCATCGCCAATCAACTCGTTAACTTGACTAATTCCGCGACTTTTCAACTGCTGCGCCAATGATTTTAACTGAGCCTCAGCAATGCTCGGATCTCCCCTGCCGGCAACGTACAAACTGCCATTTTCGCCGCTGTAAACCGATGTCTTAATCCGAAAGTCTGCACCGAGTTTCTGCAAAGCAGCCGCTGTAGTTAGCAGCTTGGCATTTGATGCTGGAATAAAATATTTGGTGGCGTCGCGGCTGTAGAGAGTAGTAGTAGAAGATAGAGGTTGAATCAAAATGCCCCAGCGCGATCGACTAAATTCGGGACGGTTGGCGATCGCATCTACTTGGGTTCCCAATTCCCCAGGACAAATATCCCCAGCAACCGCAGACGTTTGAGCAGCAACCGCCGACGGACGCCCCAGAATTAGGACTAACAAACTAAGCGCAATTCCTTGGATTTTCAAAGTGCCAATTCCTTACCAATAACTATTAAAATTTAGATGCGCCCGAGCTTAGAAGTGTCACCGAATCAATTCAATATTAATAATAATAACGCGCATGAATTCTCGGATTGAACAGCGCCTCTACAGGTTTTCCCTCTTTGAGGTGCTGTTCCACAATCAACGGTACATCACTCGGTTTAACTCGACAATACCAAATTTCGTCCGGGGTAACTCGTACAGTCGGGCCAGTGGTGCACTGTCCCTGACAGCTACTAGCCTCAACTTTCACCCCTGCAACTTGTTGAGCTTCAAAAGCAGCTAGCACTGCTGCTGAACCATTTTTCAGGCAAGATTGATACTGGCAAACCAATACACAGCGCGCTTCGGGTTGGGATTCTGGTTCTCGGGCTGGAGATTCTGGCATTGGTAAGGATTTATCCGCTCTTTAAGATATCTTAACAATCTTGTCAGGCCGATCGCTCGCCGGAGGGAGGCAAAGCGCAGAATTTTATAGTGCGATCGAAAAAAACAGCAAAATTCTGGCACTCAAACTTTTTCCTTCCTTCTACCTTCTAACGAATCCCTTCAGCAGAGCTGCCTTTCTTCAGTCTGTGTCACGCTTTCCCTATATGATCGATAAGGAGAGATAACTCAATCAACCGCTAATCATGCCAAAAACAGTAGCCGATGTAATGAGCCGCGACCCGATTTTGGCGCGACCCGAAATGCCATTGAACGAAGCGATTAAAATTTTAGCTGATCGACGCATTAGCGGTCTTCCCGTCGTAGATGAGAATGACTTGTTGGTAGGAGTCATCTCCGAAACCGACTTGATGTGGCGGGAAACCGGCGTAACTCCGCCCGCTTATATCATGGTGCTCGACAGCGTGATTTATTTGGAAAATCCATCTCGTTACGAGCGAGAACTCCACAAGGCTTTAGGACAAACAGTAGGAGAAGCGATGAGTACAGACCCAGTTACCATCGAGCCCGACAAATCTATCCAAGAAGCTGCCAAACTGATGCACGATCGCAGTATCCACCGATTGCCAGTGCTGGATACTGCGGGCAAAGTAATCGGCATCCTCACTAGGGGAGATATTATCCGATCCATGGCTGCCGAATCTTAAATTAACTGTTGCAGTTCCAGGACTGTATCAGAAAATGAGTCGATCGCTCCTTAAATCTCGCTCGCTTTTGGCAATTACCAATTACCAAATCTAAAATCTAAAATCTAAAATCCGATGAGCATTACCCCTGAGTCTGTCGAACAATTGCTGAATTCCGAGGATTTTGGCGAAAGACTGCGAGCAGTCAACCAACTGCGGCAACTAGAACCCGCGATCGCCTATAAACTAATTCAAATTGCGATCGGCGATAAAAACGTCCGGGTTCGCTACGCAGCAGTCAGCCAATTATCAACCCTCGGCACGCAGAATCTGCCGAACGCTTTAGAGGTACTGCGAAACAGCCTGAACAACGACCCCGAACCCGACGTGCAAGCAGCAGCAGCCGATGCTTTGGGCGCATTGAAATTAACCGATGCTTTAGAAGATTTGCAGCAAGTTTATAGCAGTACCTCTGAATGGCTGGTACAACTGAGCATCGTCGCGGCTTTGGGAGAAATGGGAGATCCGAAAGCCTTTCCCATGTTAGAAAATGCCCTGAATTCTGAAAATGAATTGATCCAAACCATTGCCATCAGCGCATTAGGTGAATTGGGAGATAAACGCGCGCTGCCGCTGCTGCTTCCCTACGCTTCCAATGCAGATTGGCAGATCCGTTACAGAGTCGCCCAAGCTTTGGGGCGGTTGGGCGGGGTAGAAGCACAGACAGCTTTGGAAATTCTCGCCAAAGATGAGGTTGAGCAAGTTGCTCAGGAGGCTAAAGTCGGACAAGAAAATAGTTTGAAATCTTGAGATTGCTTTTGTGATCCCGAACAACCCTGCGCGGTTGTGAATTTTGAATTAATTTAGATTTTTTTGTGAGGATTCTACTAAAAACTTAGTTGGCGATCGCACACAGAATTCAGAAACCCGGTTTCTTTCTATATTTGTCGTTCCTCTCTGCAAAACTCGTAGAAACCGGGTTTCTAGCCAGCCAGCCAACACGCTGGGTGCGTAGCGCAAACCTTACTAATCAGGAAAAATCTAAAATTTAAAATCTAAAATCTAAAATTGTATTGATGCCACGGGCGATCGCAAATTGCTTTGAAACTCTCCTTAAATTCGAGCGTACTCTTCCCTTTCCCAATCATAGCCGGGCTCTTGACATCCACACTTTGACAACCGCTATAATCAAAATAGATACAGCAGCGGCAGGGATTAACACAATTATTGAATTGTGTCCAGCCAGCTAGCGATCGGGGAAACTATCGTTAAGACGGTAAGCAATCTACCAGCAAAACCATGTCTTAAAACTGTTGATCGTCCCCATGCTTGAACAACTACAAAATTCCGGTTCTCAGTCCTTGGACATTTTAACAGGAGAGCGATCGGCCTCTCAAGTAGCACCAAGCCCAACCAATCAAAACTTTATTAATAGAGTTTTAGAACTTACCAACATCGAACGCAGCAAATTAGGTTTGTCCCCGCTAACCTTAAATACTCAGTTACTAAATGCAGCGGAAAATCACAGCCAAAACATGGCACTACAAGACTTCTTTTCCCATACCGGAAAAGATGGTTCGTCATTAGGAAGTCGGATTTCTGCAACGGGCTATCAATTCTCAGCGGCAGCAGAAAACATCGCTGCGGGCTCTTCTACACCCGAACAAGTTGTATCATCGTGGATGAACAGCAGCGGCCACCGGGCTAACATTCTTAACCCGAATCTCAAAGAAATTGGGATTGGTTACTATTTCTTAGCCGACGATACTGGCACAGAAAATTGGAATCACTATTGGACGCAAGTTTTTGCGACTTCTCTTGACGGTAGTGTCAATCCCGCACCAACACCGACACCAACTCCCACACCAAACACTATATCTATTACTTCGCCAATACCCAATGCTACAGGGGACGGCAGCCCGACACAAGCACCCAAAAATACAGCCAGCGGCGGCAATTATTTCCTATCAGATAGTGCCGATACTCAAATACCGACAAATGCTGCGGGATTGCCAATTTTTGCCCTTTCCGGCAAAGACAATATCACCGGGGGAGAAGGTGTTGATAGCATTAATGGAATGCAAGGCGCGGATACAATTAATGGCGCAGGAGGCAATGACAGCTTATCCGGCGGCAAAGAATCAGATTTAATTGATGGCGGTGTTGGCAATGATTTTATCAGCGGCAACAACGATAACGATCGACTAATTGGAGGAGACGGCAACGATACTATTCGCGGCGGCAAAGAAGATGATATCTTGATGGGCGGTAACGGTGACGATTTGTTGGCGGGCGATCGCGGGCAAGATATTCTGACGGGTGGCGACGGAAATGATACGTTTATCTTAGCAGGAGGTTTGTCTGCTTCGGCTACTTTAATAAGTGCGGATGTAATTGTCGATTTAGGGGCTGGGGATAAAATTGGTTTGACTGACGGTATCGGATTTGCAAATTTGACTTTTGAAGCTGTGACTTTGCAGTTGGATGGAGGTGCAAGCGTCGCTTCTACGGCGATTAAGTCGGGGAACAATTATTTGGGAATCGTGCAGGGTGTAAGTCAAAGCCAGCTTACATCGAGCGTTTTTGTGAATGGGTAACGCGGAATCGGTAGTGTAAAATTTCACCTATGCAGCTTGTAAGGTGCGTCAGTTGGTAGGGATTGGATGGGTAGCCCAGATTGTCGAAGCGGACGCACCCTACTACTTCAGTTGTTATAGCAATTCTCCAAAATCTTGCTACAAACTGCATCATTACTAAGAGGGGTAACTATGAAAAAAGTAGCCGTGTTTGGCAACGCTGGAGGCGGTAAATCAACTCTCAGCAAGAGATTATCAGAAATCATTGGTTTGCCACTTTACGCCTTGGATAAGATTCAATATCAATCTAGGGGCGCTGAGGTTCCAAATGAAGAATATAAGCATACCCATGAGAAAATTTTGGCTACTGACCGATGGATTATAGACGGTTTTGGTTGTATGGAAACCGTCTGGCTTCGACTCAACGAGGCAGATACTCTGGTTTTTGTAGATCTGCCCCTATACGTGCATTTTTGGTGGGTGACTAAACGGCTGATTACAGGTAAGTTTATACCGCCAGAAGGCTGGCCCCAAAACAGTCCGATCTTGAAGAGTTCAATTAATAGTTACCGTGCTCTTTGGTTGTGTCACAAGTATTTGACTCCCAGATATCGCGAGTATGTCGATCGCGCTCAAAAAACCAAAAGTGTGTATCACCTCAGATCCACTGAAGAGATTTCACAATTTTTTGAATCGATATTGCAAAGGACTAATGACTGTTGACTAATGACTGTTGAGTGTTGACTGTTGACTAATGACTGATGACTACTGACTAATTGATGCCACAGCCGATCGCAAATTCCCTTGAAACTCGCCCAGAATTCGATCGCACTCTTCCTTCTCCAAATTAGTCCAGTGCATCATCAAAGCTAATTTTACAGACTTGCCACTTTTTTCGAGCAAAAAACCCGCCTCATCCCGGTTTAAATCAGTCAAATCCTGCAACATCCGCACAGCCCGATCGCGCAATTTCTTATTAGTAACCGCCACGTCAACCATCCGATTGCCGTAAACCTTCCCCAGCTTCACCATTACCCCAGTCGAAATGATATTTAAAGCCATTTTTGTTACTGTACCGGCTTTCAAGCGCGTCGAACCCGCCACTACCTCCGGGCCAACCAACAACCGAATATCAACATCAGCCTCAAAATTCACTTGTTCGACGGGTACGCAGGCCATAAACACAGTCTTCGCCCCCCGCTGGCGCGCCGCCTGCAAAGCGCCCGCGACAAACGGCGTCGTACCTCCAGCCGTAATGCCGACAACCACATCTAAGTTGGTAATGTGACGGTGGGCGATCGCCTCAGCCCCATCTTCAGCCCGATCCTCCAAATCCTCCGAACTCCGCACCAAAGCCCCCGCACCCCCGGCAATTATGCCCTGTACGAGTTCTGGCGGCGTGCAGAAGGTGGGGGGACACTCGGCCGCATCGAGCACCCCCAAACGCCCGGAAGTACCCGCACCGACATAAAACAGGCGACCTCCTTGACGTAGAGACTCGGCTGCAATGTCGATCGCTTGGGCTAACTGTTCGCGGGCGCGGGCGATCGCGATTAAGGTTTGGGCGTCTTCTCGGTTGAACAAGTCCACTAATTCGATCGAACTGAGTTGGTCTAAATTCTCGCTGTTGGTATTCACCTGTTCAGTCAGCAGATGGCCCCGTTCTTCCAAATTTTTCATGTTTTTTGATTAGTCATTAGTCATTGGTCATTGGTCATTGGTCATTAGTCATTGTCATTAGTCATTAGGTGTACACAATAGGGTACGCATTGCCGGCCCGCCGCTGGTGAGCTTGGTGAAGTCGTGACTCAAAGGCTCGAAATTTGCGGTTCTGGCGATCGGCTAAATCTACTTCCGAGAGAGAGGCAATTACCCATTACCCATTACCCATTACCAATAACTGCTGACTAATGACTAATGACTAATGACTTTTACAAAAGTCCTTCGAGTCGGCGGCGAATAGAATCCAGTTCGTTTTGGGAAACCTCAGAATCCAGATCGAGATCCGGCTCGGGCTCCGGCTGCCACTGAGTCTGTGTTACATTGTTTTCTGGCGGAATCTCCAGCGCCCCCGCTGGTATCAGTTCCCAATCATAATCAACACTGTTGCAGAACTCTTTAATTTCGTCATCGTCGATCGCCTCGACAGTGGGCTCGGGGAAATCCTGAGCTTCCAACATCACGCCAAAGCGGGTGGCGTCGTCTTCTGACTCAAACATCAGAACTTTATTGCGATCGCCGAGTTGAATGGTATGAATTCCCTCATTCTCGGTGCGGGCATTGAAGAGTAAGACGAACACTCGCATAAGTTTTAAAGACCTTCTTAACCACCGTTTTTTTATCTTAGAAGCGATCGGGCAACCGATTTTAAATTTTCTATTTTAGATTTTAGATTGACCACCGATCCTGCACTGGCGGGATCGAAAGGAATTGGCGCATTTGGACGACTTGGTTTTATATTTTAGATTTTATATTGACCACCGATCCTGCACTGCGAGGGAAATCTAGAGGATTTGGGGGAGTTGGAGGACTTGGTTTTAGGTGATGTTGCGTGTTTTGATTAAGTTCGGTAAAGGTTTCTGGAGTCTACCCTGTAGTGGGGGCGTGCCTTCGGCCTTCGTTGGGCCCGATCGGCACTTCCGACCTCACTTGTGAGTCTACCAAAGGCAGAAGACACGCTGGCGAATCACAGAAATTATACCTGTCTAAAATCGGCTGATTCCCTTAATTCCTGAATTCTCTGATTTCTGAGAAACACCCATGACTAATTCGGACGATGACAAAAATCAACTCGCACCCCGCCCCCACCGCCGCTGGTGGCGTCTGGTGCTGCTTAGCGGTACGGGATTGGGCATTATCGCCTTGGTTGGCGCGGCGCTAGGATACCAGTGGGTGCGGGAAAAGTTAGCTCCTTTGGTGGAAACTGAAGTCAGTCAGTTGCTGAAGCGGCCTGTGCAACTCGGACGTTTGGAGAGATTTTCTCTGACAAGTTTGCGGTTTGGCCGATCGACTTTACCTGCAACTGCTACCGATCCGGATTATGCTTCTACAGAAGCAGTGGAAGTGCAATTTTCAATCTGGCCACTGCTGTTCAACCGCACTCTCAAATTAGATATTACCTTAGTTAAACCCAACGCTTATATCGAACAGGATGCTAAAGGCCGCTGGGTTAATCTTCCAACTGCGGAGCGGAAATCTCCGGGTTTATTTAAAACTGAAGTTGAGGCAATTCGAGCTGAAAATGTCGCTGCAGTTTTGGTGCCGAGTCCCGCAGTTGGACAGAAAACTTCCGCTCCGATTTCTGTAAGCTTGAAAAATGGCAGTGTTCTATTTCGCGACCAAAATCAGCGCGTTCTCTACGAACTAAACGGTCAGTTTACTAATAGCGATAATTTTATAGTAAAAGCGGATTCTTTGTTACCAGCGGCTCAAACTAACGTGCAGTTGCAAGGTCAAAATTTGCCTTTGCCCGACCTCGCTCGCTTGCTGAAGCTTCCCAGCATTTATTTACAAAAAGGTCTTGCTAATGGGAATTTGACCGTGCAAGTGCGAGACAATAAAGTATCGGGAATTACTGGAACCGCTAGTTTTGGAGGAGTGCAAGCGAGTATTTCTCCCCTGAAACAGATAGTACAAAATAGCAGCGGTCAGTTGCGGTTTCAGGGAACTAATTTGATTGTCGATAGTCTGGTCGCTAATTACGGTTTAATTCCGCTGAAAGTAGCAGGAACAGTTGCCACTGGAACTAATTTTAACTTGGAACAAGCTAACTTCAATCTGATAACTAACGTGCAACCAGTTGCTTTGGCAAGTGTTGTCAGTGCGGTGGAGACAGAGTTAGGACAGAAAGTAGTATTACCCGTGGCTTTTGCGGGGGAAGTGAAGGCGGATGCCAAGCTGACTGGAACAATTGCAATGCCGGTGCTGACAGGTACGATCGCCTCGACAAAACCCGCTACGGTCGATCGACTGCAATTAAACAATATTAGCACTAATTTCAAATTGGAACGCGGGAGAATAGCTCAAACCCCAAATCCTAATTCTCAATCTTCTATTCCCCCGTTTTCCTCTTTAGCTGTGACTTTGAGCGATATTTTGGTAGTGCCGGCAGCGGGGGGTAAAATTGGCGGCAAAGGTGAAGTTGATATTGCTTTAAAAAGTAAGAATTCGCGATCTGGTTTGGTGTTTGACTTCCAAGCTGAAAACGTGCCGGCAGATGCGATCGCCCAAATTTACGCTCTCCCGATTCCTGCTACTGTTAAAATTGGCACTGTCTCCGCAAAAGCTCAAATTTTCGGCCCGTTAGATAACATTCAAGCTAGAGTTCAATGGCAAGCACCGCAAGGGACTTTCCCCGCAGCGGGCGAAATTCGAGCCGGAGGCAATTCGGCGGATTTGCAAAATACGGTTGTGAAAATTGGCGACGCTTCTGTTAACGTGGATGCTGCGCTAAAAGACCGCCGGTGGCAAGCTGTGATCACCGGCAATGGCGTGGATATAAACAGTTTGCAGCAAATCCTGCCCAACCTTAATTTGCCTCCTGAACGGGTTGGTTTGTTCAGCGGAACCGCCGAAGCTGCGGGAACCCTGGACGATTTGAGTTTAAATGCGATCGCTGCGACGGGCAAAGGAAGGCTGAATATTGCTGACAGTATTGTTGATGTTAATGGCGAACTAGAATCGGGCCACTGGCAAGTTTTTGGCAACACTGAGAAAGTAGCTGTCAATCAATTGATTGATATTGGATTGCCGTTTTTAGCACGTGCTAATTCTAACACTTCAACCGCCGCCAATCTCGACAATCTAAAATCCAAAATCCAAAATCTAAAATCGCTAGGCGGGCAGCTAGCAGGTGAATTTCGAGCGTCGTCGGGCAATGTTGACAATTTGACGGCGGGCGGCATCAATGTTAGTGGCAACGGTAGGCTCAATTTTGCCGACAGCAATGTGAATTTAAACGGAGAATTGGTAGCTGGGAAGTGGCAAGCAACAGCACAAACCGATCGCACTTCGATCAGCCGCTTAGTAGATTTAGGATTGCCGATTTTAGATGTGGCTTCAGCATTCAATCCCGAGAATCAGCAATCGGCCAATCTCAACAATCTAAAATCCAAAATCCAAAATCTCAAATCGATTGACGGACTGCTATCGAGTCAAATTACAGCATCGGGAAGTCTTGACAATTTGACGGCTAGCACCATCAATGCCAGCGGCAGTGGCAGACTCAATCTTGCCGGCAGCAATGTTAATTTAAAAGGAGAATTGACAGCAGGAAACTGGCAAGCAACAGCAGAAACCGATCGCACTTCGATCAGTCGTCTGGTAAATTTAGGATTGCCACTGTTAGATGTGGGCTTAGCTTTCACTGCTGACAATCCGCAAACAGTCGCCAATATCAACAATCTAAAATCCAAAATCCAAAATCTCCAATCGCTTGACGGACAAATATCCAATCAAATTCAAGCCAGCGGGAGTCTTGATAATTCAACCGCCGCTAACATAGGCGTCAGCAGCAGTGGCAAACTCAATATAGGGGACGGTACTCTTGCTTTTAGAGGTAAATTAGAAGACAGACGCTGGCAAGCTTTCGCCGATGCCGATCGAGTTATTCTCAGTCGCTTAGAACAAACAATCCGCAATACCCAACTGTTGACCCTGACGGCGACTTTGCCTAAAGGATTGGACGGCAGAGTTAACGGCCAATTCCAAGCAGCGGGCAGTTTGGATAACTTGACAGCCAAGGGAATTAGTGGTAGCGGAGAAGGACGGATTTTGGTCGATCGACTCGGGGCGATCGATACTACGGCAAAATTGGAAAACGGCAACTTGCAAGCATTGCTGGAAACAGACGGAATTGCCGTCAGTAATTTAGAACAAACCCTCAAAGAAACAGGTTTGCTGACAGCGGATTTACCGCCAGAAATTGAGGGAACCCTCGACGGCAAAGTCCGCATTTTGGGAACAGTAGATAATCTAACCGCCAACGGCATCACCGCCAACGGCGACGGACAAATTCGACTCGCCAACGGCGGAGGAATTGTCAATGCTAAAGGCCGCGCCGAATCGGGGAATTGGCGCGCGTCAATCGAGGGCGAGCAAATTGCTCTAAGTCGCTTCCAGCAAGCCTTTGACTCGCAGCGACAAAGCTTGCAAACCGAAGGTGTAGTCTCTGGTGCCCAAAATCTCCCCCAGCTTCGAGGACTGTTTAACGGCAACATCAATTTATCCGGCCCGATTGCCGCTTCCCCACAAACAGTTCGCGCCGGCGGCAGTTTCCGCATCTCGGAATTGCCGTTTTTGAAACAACCTTTTGAGGCAGTATTTAATTGGGACGGCAAACGGGTAGAAATTGAGAACGCCACAACTCCCGGTTTGACAGCAAAGGGCTTTGTTAACGTCGAACTCGAAGGTAAAGGAGGGCCCTCAATTTCCAACTTAGATTTGGATGTCAAACTAGCCAACTTTAACCTGCAAGCCTTACCAGCAGAACAACTAGGATTTTTGTCTACAATGGCGGGCAAAAATTCCTTACAGCAAAACCCACCCCTGCGCGGCAATGTAGATTTTACCGGCAGCCTCACCGGAACCCTCGCCGCCCTCAGCTTAGTGGGCGACGTGGAAGTGCGAAATTTAGCAGTAAATCAAATCGCTTTTGACCCGGTACTAGCGGGGAGTGTGAATGCGGATGCTGGGAAAAGTGTAGATTTGCGTTTGGCCGGTCGCCAAGACAAAATCGAAGTGGCTTTAAATCAATCTTTTCTGCCGACATCTTTCTTAATTCAACGCGGGGAATCCGTGGCGAGGGGGCAAACCGAGGGTGAAACTTTGCGAGTTAATTTAAGCGATTTTCCCCTGGCTGCTTTGAATCTATCACCCGGTAAAGAGGCCGGTTTGGGGCCGATAACTGGTACGGTTTCGGGACAAGTAAATGTGCCCGGTTGGAAGATGCCGTTAAATCCGGCGACTTTGCAAGCAAGTGGACAAATTGCGATCGCCCAACCGGCGATCGGCTACATTAAAGGTGACAGTTTCCAAGGCGAATTCAGCTACGCTAACGGCAGCGCTACTCTCACAAATGGCATATTCCGCCAAGGCAGCGGTCAATACTTAATTTCCGGCAATGTTAAAACAGGCGCAAACCCGCAATTTGCCGGAAAAGTTAACGTCCAGCAAGGCAATTTGCAGCAGGTTTTAACCGCTTTGCAATATTTCAATTTAGGCGACTTTGCTAGAGGGCTAAAACCTCCGGTTTACGGTGACAGTGGCGACGTGCAAACTGTAGCAGTGGGAGAACCAGAAGCGCCGCTAATCGAACAGTTGCGCCGTTTGGCAGAAATTGAAACAATTTTGCAGCAGCAGCAGGCCGTGAAATCATCAGAAAAATTGCCTCCGTTATCTGAATTGCAAGGCACTTTTGGTGCGGAAATTGCTGTCGCCGGTTCTTTGCAAACGGGTGTGCAAGCTCAATTTAACGTGAAAGGTGATAACTGGCAGTGGGGAAGATATGTCGCTGAAAAGTTCAGCATTGAAGGCAGCTTTCAGGACGGGATCTTAACTGTTTTGCCTTTGGAAATTCGATCGGGAAAAAGTGCGATCGGCTTTTCGGGACAACTCGGGCAAAAAGCTCAATCCGGGCAGTTGCGGGTAGAAAATGTCCCGGTGGAAGAGTTGGCAAAACTGGTAGAATTGCCTTTTGTGGATGTCACAGGAAATTTGAATTTGCGGGCGAACTTGGCCGGCAGTTTGGAAAACCCGCAAGCCACCGGGGAATTGAGTTTGCTTGAGGGTACGCTAAACGGAGAACCGATTAAACAAGCCGACGCCAGTTTCAGTTATAGCAATGCCCGCCTGAATTTTGGCGGCAGCGCTTTGGTAACTCAAACCGAACCGATTGAAGTGCAGGGAAGTTTGCCTTTTGAGTTGCCTTTTGCAGCGGTGAAGGCTGACAGCAATCAAATCGATTTGAGGGCGAATTTGCAAAATGAAGGTTTGGCAATTATTAATGTATTGACTCCGCAAGTTGCGTGGGTCAGTGGCAAGGGACAGGTGCAAATTCGCGTAGGAGGGACGCTGCAAGACCCTGTAGCGCAAGGAATTGCGAATTTTGAAAATGCAACTGTCCGCGCGAGAGCCTTCCCAGAACCGCTGACAGGGCTGACTGGGACGGTGCGCTTTGAGGGCGATCGTATTCGGGTAGAAGGAATTCGGGGACAGTTGAGTCAGGGACAAGTTGTCGCCCAGGGCGTGATTCCGCTGTCTGTGCCGTTTGCTGAGGGCGATGTTGATGCGGCTAATCCTTTGGCTGTAAATTTAGACAAGTTGGCAGTGAACCTCAGAGGATTGTACAGCGGCGGCGTAGTCGGTCAAGTGCAGGCAAGGGGCACGGCTAGGCGTCCGCAGTTGAGCGGTAATATTGAACTTTACAACGGTGAAGTATTTCTCCGGAGTCCCGGCGGCGGCAGAACTGAGTTAGCTTCTTCCTCTTCTGCTTCCGATTCTGATTCCACATCTTCCGCTTCCCCTGCGACTGAGGTTTCTGCTTCCCCTACAACTGAGGTTTCTGCTTCTCCTGCGACTCCGACTTCCCCTTCCTTTGAAGTTGGATTGAACGATTTGCGGCTGAATTTGGGTCGGGGAATTCGGGTAACGAGTGCGCCGATATTAAGTTTTCAGGCGACTGGAGGCTTGACGGTGAATGGAACTTTAGATGACCTTCGCCCGGAGGGTACGATTCGGTTGACTTCCGGGTCGGTGAATTTGTTTACAACGCAGTTTAGACTCGATCGAGGATATCCGCAGACTGCTACCTTTGTACCAACACAAGGACTCGATCCGACGCTGGATGTGAGATTAGCAACTTCGGTGCAGGAAGTAACGCGGTTCCGCACTCCCGGCACATCTGTAGCCTCTGAAATAGCAGACGAACCGACAAGTTTCGGCAATGTGCGGAGTGTGCGAGTTCAAGCGTTAGTGCGGGGAAGGGCTTCTCAGTTGGCGGAAAGTCTGGAGTTGAGGAGTTCTCCGAGTCGATCGGAAACAGAGATTGTAGCGCTGTTGGGCGGCAGTTTCGTGCAGACTTTGGGACAGGGAGACAGTACACTGGCGATCGCAAATTTAGCGGGTGCGGGTTTATTGAACAACATTCAATCTGCCATTACTAACGCCACAGGATTGAGCGAATTTCGCTTATTTCCCACTCGGATTAGAGGCAACGAAGCACAAACAGCTAGTTCCAGTTCTGGTGCGGGTTCTCTCGGTTTAGGTTTAGAAGTTGGGTTTGACATCACGCGCAATATTTCAGCCTCCATCATTCGAGTTTTGTCAGCAAATCAACCGACTGAATTTACTGTGCGCTATCGATTGAGCGATAAACTTTTACTCAGAAGTTCCAGTAATTTTCAAGGAGACAATCGCGTCACTGCTGAATATGAATTGAGGTTTTAGTTAGCAAAAAATACCGTCTACCAAAAGCTGACGATCCTCAACCCGGAGCCGACAATGTGAAAAGAAGAGCAGCCATAAAATTGATAACCGTAAGTATTAGTTCTTTAATAGAAACAATATATTACTCGGGAGACCAATATATGCTTGGAAGTACGGTTAAAAATCCTTATGACTGGATATTACTATACTGGATGCCCTACGACAATAATCTCTCAATATTCGGACAACCAATTCTTCAAATGCTAAGTAAAGGTGTAAAAAATGACAATGTTTTGGTAGTCCTACAATCAGACTTTAGTGGAGCAGCACAAGTTTCTAGAAGCATCATTAGCCAAGGTAAAGTTGATACCCAATACTTACAAACAGCAGATAGTAGTAGTCCAAAAGTCTTGAGTGAGTATCTGACTTGGGCACAATCTCAATTTCAAGCCAGACGCTGGGCTATTGTGTTTTTAGGTCATAGTGGAACACTTATGGAAATAAGCCCCGACGAACATCCCACCTCCCCTTCAATTGCAGAAATTAGATGGATGAATCTTCAAAAAATCAATCAAGTTATATTGAATTTTAACCGCTCTGTAAAGGGAAATCTAGAATTATTATTTTTCCAAAATTGTAATAAAGGAAATATTGAAGTACACCATACCTTCCAAAATACTGCTAAGTATACGCTTTCATCTCAACTCCAACTTGGAGCGCCAAATTACTATTATGAGCAATTGTTAAGTGATTTGAGCGATTCTCCAGACATTGATGGATCTCAGCTAGCTAAAAAGATTATGGATTGTGAACGACCGGATATGTACCATAGTTTGACATTGACTAACAATCATTATTTCCGCTACTTCCCCGAAAAAGTTAATGTTGTGATTGATTCTATTTTGCAAGCAGATATTGTGCCTGTAAAAGTTTTTATATCCTCAATTTTAGGGCCTGAAGTTAATTTTTCCAATAACAATACTGTAGTAGTTTATCATAGCTCTGGAGAAACCTTTGTTGATTTCGCAAACTTTTTACAAAAACTTACCCAATTATCAGGTGCAAGTCCGTCAGCTTGTAACGATTTACTGTTATTTTTAAAGAATTTTCTTATTCAGAGAGTGCAACAGCATGGTGAATTACTTGACTCAAAAATTAGACATAAGTATAAAAACTTATCAGGCTTAGGTTTATTTTTACCGAGAAATCGGCAGAAACTGGAAAAGTATTTGTATTTATCGGTTTATTCAGACTTAAAGCTTGTAGAGCTTTTTGAGGCAGTTGTATTCGAGACAAAAAAAAACTAAAGGTATTGGAGATATTTTACTTTCCCGACTTCACAGAAGCAATCAGGGAAGTAAAACAACAGCCAGCATTCGCTCCCAATTCCCACTTCCCAATGCTATAATATAAATAGCAGAATTAAAGCCCTGCTGTTAACCCCGCGCACAAGGTTATAGGAGTTAAGTCAGATGGCAAACAAACTCCAAGTTAATACACAGTCGATCGGCTACAGCGACTTTTACTGGAACCGCTTTAGTCCGAGAGTTGCGACTATCAGCAGTGTCCGCAACGCCAATCACTGGGACGGCGGATTTATCACCTATATTGCATTTCCCACAAAAGTAGAAGCTACAGCAGCAATGAAGTATTTGCTCTTGAATCAAAAAGCTGCTGATGTCGATATGCGGAAAGCCAAGCGAATGAAAGCAAAAGGCATTCGGTGGGAACTCAAAATTCGGGGTTTAGCTTTTAATGAAGTGCTGAAGCTGGCGACGATGGATATAACTGGAAAGCTAGAGATGTCCGCTGCAGCTACTACTCAAGCCACAGGCTGATAATTGAAAAACTTCGTAGTTGCGCTAAGGGTGGTAAAGCGCAACTACCAACCTAAAACTCCCTAACATATTGCATTTTCCTTCTTCCTTCTTCCCTCTTCCCTCCAGGGTAAGCTCATCTAATTTGGTATAAATTGTACTTGAAAAAAAGACAACTAGAGAAAATGTGGCATTCACATATT
>NZ_JAUBPR010000126.1:0-17834 GCF_036700845.1 Microcoleus sp. S13_C5 | reverse complement strand
TTAATTATGAAATGGAACCGAAACATCAAAAACAAAGGTAACGCGAGTTAATGCAGTTTAGATGTCGAACAGCTTATTGTCAAAATTAATTGGTAATTGATAAAAAATCAATTAAGTCGATCGGCATGAATAAACAATAAGATATTGTAGAGGCGGATACCGCCTAGCTCTGGACTAGCAGGCAGTTTATTGCTGTTTTCAAACGCCCAAATCCGGTAGTCTGTTTATTTGCACCCACAGGAATTATGCAGCCCCACTATAATACTGTGTCTGCGTAAGTCCTATATAGCAATCCTAAATGATTTGTATAATTATGGTAGGGGCAAACCCCCCGTGGTTGCACCGCCTTGGCTGGGGTAGGTACGGGGGCACTACCCCTACATATTTTTACTGATTTAGGATTGCTATATTTAGTTACTGGCATTGGTTGGGTGTTTTAAGCAATCTATTTAACATGATTCAATTGCCCGACCAAATCTGTAGCAAAACTTTAAGAAATTCGGCCGGAAGGTATGATTTACTAAAAATTAAAAACAGTCGAGCGAGCAGACTTGACAATTTAACAATGATTCCCAGGGAGCATTTTATGAAATCCATTGCTAAAAACAGCATCCACTGGACTTACTCAGTGGCTATTTTCTGTGCCATTTTCGCACTACACCAACAAAAAGCTACAGCAGCAACGCTATCTAACGGCTGGAATTACGCGATCGATTCCTTCAACGACGGCGTGACCGGGCCCCAAATCGGCGGTGGGGAATTTGAATTTTACGGCATCGCCATCAAAGAAACATCAGATACAGCTTTCATCGCCATTAATTCTAATCTAAGTTTAGCAGGATATGCCGACCCACTAGCTCAAAGAGGCAACATCAACTACGGCGATTTATTCTTCAATTTTTCCGGTCAAAACTTTAATACAGCTAACGCAAACGGCAACTTGTTTGGTATCCGCTTCGCCGCCGGAAATGACTCCGGCGTAGCTACAACAGGCGTTTACAGGGATGTTACAGCGAAAAATGTCACCAAAACTAACTCTGGCTTTAGCAATTTAAATCAATTCAATACGGTAGTTGCATCTCAAGGCGGAACCCCATCTATGGGCGATTTAGCGGCCACAGACGCCTATTTTCAACAAACAGGAAACTTTACTATTCTCAACTCAATTGCTACGGGTACAAAAGTAGGAGAAATCAATGTTTTAACGCCAGCGACTTTGAGCGCCCTCGGTCTTAATTTCGCTCAGTTTAATGCAGTAGGTTCTCAAACAATTGGATTCAGTTTTAATAAATCATCAATGCCTTCGGGGAACTATATTGCTAACTTGTTTGCCGAGTGCGCTAACGATGCGATCGCTATTCAAGGATCGTTTGAGGCTGTACCCGAACCTTCTACTTGGTTTGGTACTTTACTAGGATTGAGCTTTTTAGGTATTGGCGCAGCAAAACGCAAAATTAAGCGCAAGATTTCCTAAGTTAAATAGGGTGTGCATTAAGTACCTTACGAATAGCTGTTATGCACACCTTACGAATAGCCGTAGTGCCTCACAAATTGCAAACAGTAGAGTAGACTATCGAGAGATAAAATGCGCCCAAACATTCCCATCTGGTCCAGCAACTTGATTGACGTAACTGTAGGGATACATCAACTTTCTCCCCTCAGTATCGCTGTAACCAGTGAGTGCATCTCCCCAAGGATCTTGCACTATATAACCCTGAGAATTGTAGCCAATTAAAGTGATAATGTGACCAGCAGCAGTAAAATCTCCCGCTAAAACTACTGGCCGTCGATTCAGCAATTCCGATCGCACCTCGGCCCATTTGCGAGTCGTACTAAAACTCGTCTTAAACCCGTAGGCCTGAATCAGCGCCGAAAGCACGTTGTGATCGGTTTGAGAACCCTGGCCGGCATAATCGAAACACCACTGCAACAACTCATCCTCCAACTGTCCGCCCCCCTCAGAACGAACGCCGTAGTAATAAAATACCATCGCGATCGCAGTTACGTTGCAAGTAGACCAATCAAAACGCGGATTGTCCCGCTGCGAAAAATACGGCACGTTCAATTCCACATTGTTCGGAACCGGATCGAAAATTTTATCTCCCCGCTTGAACTGAACAAAACTAGGAAAAACATAACCTGTATTGCCAAAATTCGGCAGTTCTTCAGTCAGGGAAACTTTCAGGTGATCTCCTTCCGCACCGTAGCTGTTCACGCCGTAAACTCGACCTAAAGGCAGCGTAGTTTTCTCGGTACTGCTCAGGCTAGCAGCATCTACTGGCCGTTTTTTAAACACAGTTGCTTGCAGGATTGTCATCGTCAAAGCACCGGGGTCAAAGGTAACTTCTTTGCCGTCTTTTTTAATTTTAACGTCCTGCCAATAAATAAATCCGATATTGCCGAAACCGGGAATTGATTCGGCGAGAGTTACTCGGAAATGCCCCAAAATGCAGGCATAACCAGTAATGGCATAGGTAGTACCTAAAAGTAGGTCAGCCATTTGATCTGCCGGCAGTTTCGATGAATCTTCTGGCTTAGCTTTAATCTGAGTTGTTTGAGTTACCAAAAGTTGAGCGCTGACGTTGCTATTGGGTACGTCAGCCAGGTTAAATTTTAGGATTTGAGTACCTTTGGCCAACTGAACGTCGGGTTCAGAAAAATAGCCAAAAGTGCCGATAGGTGAAATTGCTGAATCCACAACCACCTTGAGATGCCCGTCAATAAATCCGTATTTGCTAACCGCCAAAGTCTGGCCTGCTTTGACAAAAACTTTTTGCTGATTGTTGAGCCGGGAAGAATCAAGGGGAGCTACCTTAAACAAAGTGTCAGAAAGTATCTTTAAGGTCAAACCTTGTCCGACAGTTAGCGGATCAGAACTTACGGTAATGTAAATTATTTGGCTGCCAGTAACGTTGCCTTTGCTGTCAGTTGCCCGCAACCTGAGCCACCGAGCTCCCGCTACGCTAAATCCTTTAGACAAATTAACTTGCCAAGTGCTGGCTTCTTGGTTTAGCGTGACGCTTAGGGGCAATGTATCCTCAGCTATCACCTCAATTTTTGCTGCTTGTTGCCGATCAAAAGTACCCCGAAGGACGATCGGCTGATTTACCAAAACTTCTGCCGGCCCTTGATAACTTAAATTCACAGCGGGATTAAAAGATTTGCCGCCGCGACTGAATTGCACAAAATCGGGATAAATGAAACCCGTATTTCCAAATTGCGGCAAATTCTCGGTCAGCGAGACTTTAATGTGGCTTTGTTCGATCGAGAATCCGGCAATTCCGTAAATCATTCCCGCCGGCAAGGTAATTTTTTCTTGGGGTGGCAGGCTAGCCGCATTTACCGGGCGCTTTTTAAACACAGTCGTTTTGATGATTGTCATCGTAACGGCATTTCTATCATACTCAATTCCCCTCCCGTCTCGCAAAATTTGGACGTGCTGCCAATACACAAATCCCGAAGTTCCTAAGTTAGGAACTGCCCGAGCAAAAGCGACTCGGAAATGGTTTTCCACGCAAGCGTAGCCAAGAAGATTGAAAGTTTCTCCCAGGTTAAATTGTAATTTCTGAGTTGATCCTAAAGTTGCAGAATCTGCGGGGGTGAACTTTAACCAGGTCTTTTTGATCACCCACAGTAACTGCATTCCAGGCGGCGGGGTCGGCAACTCGGCGCGATCGAATATGAGAATTTTTGCGCCTTTGGTTATAAGTACGTGTTTTTCGTAGAAAAAGCCAGAGGTTCCCACCGGAGGAATTGGATTATTTAGTTGAACATTCAGATGTCCATCTTCTAACTCGTAGTCCCTAACTTGATAAATTTTCCCTGCTGGTATGTCCGCTTTTTGCAGTTCGTTGAGATTGCTGGCGGGCAGTGTTCCGGCTTTGAATTTGGTATCTGTGAGAGTAATTAACGTGAAAAATTGAGCGGGTGACTGAGAAGCAGGATTAACTTTGATATTAATTGTTTGTTGACCAATAACTTTGCCTGTCTTATCAGTTGCCTTCACCTGCAGTGTGCGAGTTCCTGCACTATCGAATCCTTTTTCTAAACTGATGTTCCAAATGCCTCTAGAGAGATTTATCCCCACATTCAGGGCATTTGAGCCTTCTGCTGCTGAAATCGCTGCCACTAGATTTTTGTCAAAAGTGCCAACTAAGACAGCGGCTCTATTGACTTCAAGTTCTCGCGGGCCTAAGTAACTTAAAATAATGTTGCTGTTTGTCATTATATATCCCCCTACATACTTAATTATTCAGCTAAAGCAAGGATAACTTCTGATTTTATTAAACACAATGACTTGAACCAGGACAAAATCGCCCCTAGATTCAGCCTACGGGCGGTTAATGCCTTTTCCAGTATAAGTTTTTAATTATTGGCGGGAGTTGCCCCACAAATCTAACTTTAGGCGTACAATAAGCACCTTAACCGAATATATGCCTGGTTGAGCTGATTTGTGGTGCAAGTTTTGAGGGAAGGAATTTAGTTCGAGTCGGTTGTTTCCCCCTGAACCCTTGACCCCTCACTGGCTGAGTCAGGACTTATGAAAAAAACCCGGTTCCTACGACAATATTGCCTATAGCAACGAGGCATCTAGGAAGAAACCGGGTTTTTAGCCGTTTGGTGCGTGCAGGAAGGTTAGTGCGATCGGCTAAACTTCGACTAAACTATGGTGACAAGAATATCTTGAGCGTGAGAGTCAACTTTCAGATTTTCTCCTTCATAAACTTGAATGATTTTGCCGGTACCGTCGATGACGAAAGTAACGCGCTTGGCATAATCGCCTTTCTCGACATCGTAAGCTTTGGTAATCGTGCCATCAACATCTGCTAATAGCTGGAAAGGCAAACCGTATTTTTCTGTGAACTTTTGGTGCGATTCCTCGTTGTCGCGGCTGACACCGAGAACTACTATATCTTTGCCCTTGTATTCTTCATGGGCTGCTTTGAAGCTTTGGGCTTGTCTTGTGCAGCCGGGGGTGTCATCTTTAGGGTAGAAATACAAGATGACGGTTTTACCGGCGAATTGGGACAGGGAGACGGTGTTGCCATTGGTGTCTTTGGCGGTAAATTGAGGGGCAGCGCACCCAACTGGTAATGTCATAGTTTTGTTTTTCTTGGGATTTACCAACCTATTTTAGTTGATTTTGTGCTGCTACCGTCAATGTTTTGAATGCGAGGTTCGGGATTGAGTTCATCCCAGGGAAAATTTGCGCTTGGACAGAGTTCGATAGGGTGATTTTCTGCGTTGAGTTGCGGGCGATCGCGTGTTAAATTATCGGCGTGTTATCTCAATTTTCCAAGTCAATTAAAATTAATTTATTAACTAAAGTATGATTGATTTATAGATTGAGTCAGGGAGATTGCCATCGCGAGTCGGTGCATCTACGAATATGCTGGTTGACGCTCAGAGCAGATTATGGTAATATGATTTGAGTCACCATCTCCCAAAGTCACGCAAGAAATAATCGTGGGGTAAGCAGGGTAAGAACGATATCTAAACTAAAATTTCAATTTTTTATATGAAAAACTTTCAACATTTTGAATCATTTGACCCTCTTGAAGCTAAAACAGAGGCAGCTACAGAAGTTAAGTTAAAAGCTCTCAAAAATTCAATAAAAGGGATTCTGACCTCCTATATAGGATGGTATGATCCCTTCTCCGAAACAATCCAAAATGCTATGGACGCGGTAGACAAGCGTGCTGAGAAAGAGAACGGTTCGTATGAGCCAAAAATCTGGATAACAATTGACATAAAAGAAAATAGACTGATAGTTACAGATAATGGAATAGGATTAGATGAAAGTCAATTTAAATCTTTCTTAGCTCCATTTTTTTCTTTCAAATCGAAAAAAAATCGTGGTCACAAAGGTGTAGGAGCTACCTATCTGGCCTATGGGTTTAATCATATCCAGCTTTGTACTAAAACAGAAAGCTTTACCGCTGTTGGAAAAATGTTAGGCGCTAAAGACTGGGTAGAAGATGAGAGTCCTTCAAGCAGATCTGAAGTTACCAATGATATGGCTGGCCCTTTAGATCCACACTTTATAGATGCTGTAGATACAGGCGTTTCCATCTGCATACACTTCGATAAACATACATTTCCTAAAGATCTGAATTGGGTAGGTATGAATGAAGCTAGTGCATGGCTGAAGGTCTTGCGCTTAAAAACTGCTTTAGGGGCAATCAAGCCTACTTCTGGGCTAAACATTGTTTTAAATGTTATTGATAAGCAGGGGAAGTTAACACAAGATAAAATTGAAAACCCGACTTATTTACGTATTCACGATATATCACCCACTAAGTCAATATGCTATAAAGAAATACAGAAGAAAAAAGATGATTTATATAAAAAAGAGAAAAATACAGACGATCTTCCAAGCAATTATAAAAATCGCCTTGTGATCTATGGAGAGTGGGATATAGAAGCACTCTTATCCCTAGACAGATGGAACCTGACAGACGAAGAACAGGAACTATTAAAAAATCATAAACCTTATGTTTACTGTGCTTATGTGTGGTCAGTTAATTACTGGAAAGAATTCCATAAAGATATAAAATATAGGATTTCCAGCAAAATATTATACGGTGGTATACAGCTAGCCGCCAATAATATGCCACAAGGAGAGACAGTAACAATTCCACTAAATAAAAATATTAACCGTCAAAATAATGCGCACGTTCTAGTTCATTTCGATAATTATACTCCAGACTTAGGGAGAAAAAACTATCAAAAAGAGTTAATAGAACTGGCTCAAAAAATTGCATCTAAGTTAGTAGATATATTATTTAAATATCATAAATGTTTAAAACCTACAATGGGAGGAAGGAATCGCGATGAACTATTTAGGGAGCAAAGAATTGACGAGTGGAAAAAAGAGATGGAAGAACACGAAAAAAATAATCCTCTACAGTTAATAAATGAGAATTTCTTTATCCCAACAAAGAAAGTGTCAATAACATCATTTCCTTCCCGAGAACAAGATGTCATTGCTTTGTTTAACCAAATGATTGCTGGAGGTGTTATTCGGGGTATCCAGATCATGGCAACGAATGAACGCTCTGATTATGACGGATTATATAGAATATTGATTGACCGTAATGAATTGCATATCTATGATCCAAAACTTAATCCCATAGGAGTTTTAGAAGAAAATATAGAAAATTTTGATTCAAATAACCAGCTTCCTTTTCGGTCTGGACCCAAAGTATTGGAATATAAATTTTCATTGGATGGATTAATAGAAAATATAGAAACAGGTATCAAGAATTCTAAAAATATTAATTTGGTTGTAGTTTGGGAAACAGGTGAAGAATGGAAAAAGAACTATAGGATTTTCACAACCCTACATGAAGATTGTCTAGAGTATCGAAAATATCATGGCGTGACACACATTATGCGAAATATAGACACCCATGAAGAAGCAATGGATTTGATTGTTCTTAAAGAATTAATAGAATACCTTAATAACCCAACTGAAACCCAAAAAGCACAGTTTGCGAAGTATGAAGAAGACGAATAATAGGAGAAATTCCGGTTGAAATTAACTAAATGGATTGTCATAATAAGTCTTAGATTAGTACCAATTGGGTGGCTCAGCCTTATTGTTCGCTTCTTTTACTCTGGTCACTGATACAGCAGCCGCTCGCCCACTTCAACTGTCAATACGTCGTTATATCTGCAATCATAAAAAATATAGTACCTGTTCAGAGGTTCTCTCAATGACTTTTATTCCATCCGAAGCATTTAAATCTATTAGTTATCCCGATCGCACCGTCAAAAGAGCCGATCGCGCCGTCCGCTGTTCCCCTTTTCAATTACACTTCTTCCAGACCATCCGCGATAACAGTGTTTTCCTAACTGCGATCGCCTCAAATTCCGGTGTCGAAAGCGGCTACACTCGATCGCCCGTATCCGAACTCGTAGCCGAAAACTCGCTACTGTGGCTGATCCAAGTCGGCGTACTGCGGCGGGAAGTAGACGGACAAGGGATTACCGACAGTTTTCGCCTCACGCCCCTGGGCCGCCAACTCGTGGAAAAATGGGAACAGGAGGGACAGGGAGTGCCGGCCGCGTCATTGTGCGATCGTATGGGAAATGCCGTTAGCCGCGGGTTGGGACTGTTCTTATAAACTGCAGATGTAAAGCAGATAAACACGGATAAACGCAGATAATTTCAGAATAGGAAAGCTTGGGAGTGCAAGAGGTCTAATGGTTCAAACCCCGACCAAATCTTTGACTCTAGATGAATTTCTCCAAAGGCCGGAAACCAAACCGGCCAGCGAATTCATCGACGGTCAGATTATCCAGAAACCTATGCCCCAAGGAAAACACAGCACAATTCAAAGCGATTTGGGTGCTGACATTAACCGGGTACTCAAACCGCAACGCATCGCCCGCGCCTATCCAGAATTGCGCTGTACCTTTGGAGGTCGATCGACAGTACCCGATCTTGCAGTCTTTACCTGGGAACGCATTCCCCGCGACGAAAACGGCGAAGTAGCCAACACTTTCGCCATCGCCCCCGACTGGACAATCGAAATTCTTTCCCCCGACCAAAGTCAAACTAAAGTCGTCCGCAACATTCTCCACAGTCTCGGCCACGGAACCCAGATGGGCTGGTTGATTGACCCGGAAGAAGAACTGGTATTTGTCTATTTTGCCGATCGCACCATAGCAGTTTTTGAAGAACCGGGCGATCGCATCCCCGTTCCAATTTTTGCCGAATCCTTTAATCTCACCGTCGGTGAAATGTTCAGTTGGCTGACTGAGTAGCGCCACCTCGGTTTATGAATGATTTAACCGCAGAGGGCGCAGAGGGCGCAGAGGAAGAGAAGAGAGAGCTCTCTACGGATTTGCTTCGATCTAATGTGCGGTCGATCGCTTATACTAAAATATCTGGTTGTCAGCTCTTCAATGACGAGAGATGACTAAAGTTGTCACTACAAACTTAATTATGATTATTTAACCGGACTTGATATCATCTCTCAAATAACCGCTAACTACTAACAACAAACTACATAAAACGTTTCTCAAAAATGGAAGCTAAATCTTACAAAGACACGGTAAACCTGCCCAAAACCAAGTTTGATATGCGCGCCAACGCCGTCAAACGGGAACCAGAATTGCAACAATTTTGGGCAGATCAAGAAATCTACGATCGCCTTTCGGAAAATAACCCAGGCGACTTGTTCATCCTGCACGACGGGCCCCCCTACGCCAACGGACAACTCCACATCGGCCACGCCCTCAACAAAATTCTCAAAGACTTTATCAACCGCTACCAAATGCTGCGCGGCAAAAAAGTCCGCTACGTACCCGGTTGGGATTGTCATGGATTGCCGATCGAACTTAAAGTATTGCAGAACATGAAATCGGAGGAGCGGCTAAATCTTACGCCGATCGAACTCCGCCACAAAGCCGCCACCTTCGCGCAGCAAACAATGGAACAGCAGCGCGAATCCTTCCAGCGCTACGGCGTTTGGGGCGACTGGAAACACCCGTATTTAACCATGAAACCCGAATACGAAGCCGCTCAAATCGGCGTTTTCGGTCAAATGGTACTCAAAGGCTACATCTACCGCGGCTTCAAACCGGTTCACTGGAGCCCGAGCTCGAAAACAGCCCTCGCCGAAGCGGAATTGGAATATCCCGAAGGCCACACGTCGCGCAGCATCTACGTCGGCTTTCATGTGAGAAAATTGTCAAAATCCCTGCAAACAAAGCTCAAGCGCTATATGCCGAGTCTCTGGGCGGCGATTTGGACGACTACCCCCTGGACAATTCCGGCAAACTTGGCGATCGCCGTCAATCCCGAACTGACTTATGCCGTGGTGGAACCGCCGGCAAATTCCCACATCGCACAACAATTTATGTTAGTAGCTGTCGATGCGGTCGATCGGCTGTCGGCAACTTTTAACACTGAATTAAAAATACTCGCCACCTTCAAAGGCAAAGAATTAGAAGGTTGCATCTACAAACACCCGCTGTTCGATCGCGAAAGTCCAATTGTTGCCGGCGGTGACTACATTACCGCCGATTCTGGTACGGGATTGGTACACACTGCACCCGGCCACGGACAAGAAGACTTTATCGTCGGAAAACGCTGCGGTTTGCCAGTTTTAACGCCCGTAGATGAGAACGGAAATTTTACCGCAGAAGCAGGACAGTTTGCAGGTTTAAATGTCCTCGGAAACGGCAATGCCGCAGTGATTGATGCCCTTGCCGAAGCAAATTGTTTGATTAAAGAGGAAAGTTACGCTCACTCTTATCCTTACGATTGGCGCACGAAAAAGCCGACCATTTTTCGGGCGACGGAACAGTGGTTTGCTTCCGTTGAAGGATTTCGAGATGAAGCCCTAAAAGCGATCGCCGATGTGAATTGGATTCCCGCCCAAGGGGAAAATAGAATCACGGCAATGGTAAGCGATCGATCGGATTGGTGTATTTCTCGCCAGCGGACTTGGGGGGTTCCCATTCCCGTATTCTACGACGAAGAAACCAACGAACCGCTGTTAAATGAAGCAACGATCGCCCACGTGCAAGCCATCTTTGCCGAACGCGGTTCCGATGCTTGGTGGGAATTGTCAATCGATGAATTGCTGCCGGAATCTTACCGCAACAACGGCCGCACTTACCGCAAGGGAACCGACACGATGGATGTGTGGTTTGACTCCGGTTCTTCTTGGGCCGCAGTTGCCCAAGGTCGATCGGAATTAAACTATCCTGCTGATATCTATTTGGAAGGTTCAGACCAACACCGCGGCTGGTTTCAATCGAGTTTGCTTACCAGTGTAGCAACTAACGGCGTTGCTCCTTACAAAACAGTTTTGACTCACGGTTTTGTACTAGATGAAAAAGGCCGCAAGATGAGCAAATCTGAAGGCAATGTCGTCGATCCGGCGACAGTAATTAAGGAATATGGAGCCGATGTTTTGCGGTTGTGGGTGTCTTCGGTAGACTACTCGGCAGACGTGCCTTTGGGCAAAAACATTCTCAAACAGCAGTCGGATGTTTACCGCAAAATTCGCAATACAGCTAAGTTTTTGCTGGGCAATTTGCACGACTTCGATCCGGCAAAAGATGCCGTTGCTTACGAGGAATTGCCGGAACTCGACCGCTATATGCTGCACAGAATGGGCGAAGTTTTTGCGGAAGTCCAAGATGCTTTTGAAAGCTTCCAATTTTCCCGATTCTTCCAAACTGTGCAGAATTTCTGCACGGTAGATTTGTCGAATTTTTACTTGGATATTGCCAAAGACAGACTTTACATCAGCGCGACAGATACCCTTCGCCGCCGCAGTTGTCAGACGGTGATTGCAATTGCTGTGGAGAATTTAGCAAGGGCGATCGCACCTGTTTTGTGTCACATGGCTGAGGATATTTGGCAGTACCTTCCCTATCCGACTCCTTACAAGTCCGTGTTTGAAGCCGGCTGGGTGCAAATAGATGCTTCATGGCATAATCCAGAATTGGCTACTCGCTGGCAGTATTTGCGACAAGTGCGCGGCGAAGTTAACAAGGTTTTGGAAAAAGCCCGGATTGAAAAGGCGATCGGTTCTTCTTTGGAAGCTAAGGTTTTGGTGTATGTTCCCGATGTTGAGAAAAGGCAGCAACTGCAAGCTTTGAATCCCAGCAGCGAAGGATTGGTGGATTATGTGCGATCGCAAAATTCAGTCATAGAGTTAGCGGCAGAGGAGAAAGCAAAAGCAGCACAAGATAAACAGGAAGAACAAGCGGCAAAAGTTGCTAAAGTCTTGACAGAAAACACAATTCATGTGAAAGCGGAAACGATCGCACAAAAGAGCGATCAATCTTCTCAGATAGTAGAGTATTCCGCCCCTGAACTCTCGGCTTCTGATTCGCAGCCAATCTTAGATCAAGCTGCCCAGTTTGTGGCTAATTTGCCTGAATACGCGGGCAACTTTGTCACAGAATACCAAAAAGCGCTGGTAACACTGGGGCTGTTAGCCTCTGTGTTGATAACGGGCAGAGTAACGCTGGCGATTTTGGATACGATGAATCAGATTCCGCTTTTGGGAGGCTTATTAGAAGTCATCGGCATCTTATTTACAATCTGGTTTGCTTTCCGTCACTTGCTGTTTGCTGCCAACCGTCAACAACTGGCTCAAAAGATTGATTTTATGACAGCAGATGTGGTGGGGCGGACAAACACGCTTGTGCTTGCAGAAACACAGGCGCTCGTACTCGCACCGCCAGTAGAGACAGCGCTTGTGGTTGTAGAAGAAACACAGGCGATCGTACAAACAGCCCCGGCCGAAAAAGTGTTTGTAGAAACACCCCAAATCCCGGAAGCAGAATTAGTTGCGATCGCACCCAAGCCAGAAATTCCTGCTGAAATAGCTGTAGGGCACGATTCTACAATGACCGGCAACGGTGTAGACGAACTGCGGTATTTGTTCATTACTTCGGAAGTGGAACTGGTAGAATCGAATGCAGCGATGCAGGAATTGCCGTACAGTTATCAGTCTCCAGAGTTGGCGATTGGTGTAGTGAAAGCAGACGGGGAAAAGTGCGATCGTTGCTGGAACTACTCTACTCACGTCGGAGAGTCGATCGAACATCCGCTAATTTGCGAACGCTGCGTTTCAGCAGTAGACGGCAAATTCTAACGTAGGCTGCGCTTCGGGAAAAATTATTGAGTTTGTGGTAGCCACATTCAGCCCGAAGCGCAGCCTACAATAACTTGATTTACTTATTTCTGATTAAAAAAACGGCAGACGATTTCACCAGGGTTGTTTTGTCCAAACGCCAGAACAGTTCCATCTTTCTTAACTGTAGTGCGATCGCGGCAATTGTAGACTTCTAGAGGCTGTTTCACTCCATCAACACTCAGAATTACCCTGTATTCCCAATAATTTTTTGCACTGCGTTTGATATCGACAATGCAAATCTCGCTTCCTTGATAATTGCGGCATACAGAGGCCTCAGCAGGAAGGGCTACCCAGAAACAAGATATTAATAACAAAAAGTAGCAAACACATTTCATCATCTGCTATCTATTCCACTGCATAACCCGTATACTGCCGCATAAAGGGCGGCTGAAATCCCCAAACAATATCCTCTTTGGGAACTCCGGCTATTACTAAATCTTCAGCAATATCATCTTCAGTGGCATTCCATTGAAGCCAAATTTTCCCGCCCTTGATATCAATGTGAATGCTACAGTGATGCACCCTAGTCTGCTTGTCCCAGCCCACATAAAAGATTTGGTAATGATCTCGTTCTGTATCAAGAATTGTCTCGACTTCAATGTCTCCGTGAGCAGGTTTGCGCTTGCCGTACTCCAGTAACATTTGCTGCACAATTTGCCGATATTTGATTAATTTTTCCATTCTACAATTACCTCAACTGCTGTATCATAAACAATCATTTTTACCTGATTTTCTTCGATCCTTGCTTTGGGGAAATCTAGTTGAAAGAATTCTTCATAAGTTATTAACGGCACCGCCAAGTACAAAATGCGATCTGGTGCTTTTTCTTTGAGTGCGGCTCGATAATTAATGAACTGCCCCAATGCTCTGTGAAATTCAGAGATTGCCGACGATTTTGCCAAAAAACTTTTGACCTCAACGGCAATTTTTTCGCCTTCCCTTTCGGCCGCAATCAGCCTTTCTGCTCCCAGATCGATCGACATATCTACACCGCCCACACTAATCGGAAACGGATCGTGGGTAATATGCCAACCTTCTTTTTGCAAAGCTGTTTTGACAACTTCATGAAAAACATCTCTGGCAGACATAATATATCGATAACTAACTTACTTATTCCTATCTTACCTTTTTTGATAACCAACCGGTAGTATTTTGCAAGCGACTTAGCAATTGGGCGGGCCCTCAAGTCGCGACATCATAAGATAGCTGAACCATACCAGAACTGTATGTCTGACATCCAGTTAACTGCAAAGCTGTAGTATTTATGGGATTAACAAATAAAGGGATTCCCTCGCCTAAAATAATCGGGTGCACCGAGAGAATCACTTCGTTGACAAAATTTTGATTCAGGAAATCGCGAATCAGCAGAGCACCTCCCACCAACCAAATATTTTTGCCCTCAAACAAGCGCAAATCATTGACAAAAGTCTCTAAATTTGTTACTACTTCCACATCCGAAGTGGCTTGAAAATCTAGATTTTTCGTAAAAACATAACTCTTTTTTTCCTGGTACGGATACTCGCCAAAAGTTAGAACTTGTTCGTATGTTTTCCGACCCATGAGAACCGTATCGATGCTATCTAAGAAGTTACTATAACCGTAATTTTGGTCTGTAAACAGCCAGTCAATATCGCCATTCGATCGGGCGATATAACCGTCTAAACTAGATGCAATGAATAGTACAATTTTACGCATGGCAACACCGAGGTTTTGGGAATGATTGGGGCGAGGATAGCCCCAGTTACCTTAATTTTAAATGATTTAGCGTCCTGACGGTAGCTTGAGTTCGATACCCAGTTTGTTGCTGACATCGATCGCCGTATTAGCAAAATCAGTCATGCCTGCGATCGGAATTGCGATCGCAGTACCCGCCGCTACAAGAGCTGTTAAGCTTTTCTTTAATCGAGTTTTATTCCATTGGTTTTCCGGTTTCTTGATTTCGGTTTCAACATCTTCAATATCTATAATTATCCCCTCGCGGATGTCTTCGGGAAACTGATCGGCGGTTTCACGCATCGAGGAAATCAGTTTCAAAAGTTCGGCGGTATTGGTGTTATTGTTTTGCAGGGATTGATTGCCAGCAACTTCGGCACTGTTCGACGAACCGCCGATATTGCCGGAAAAGTTAGCACCTTGAAAAGCACCTTGAAAGTTGTTTGTTTCAGAAGAATTTTGAGTCATTTTTGCTTCGGCTTTATTAATAATTGGTCTACTAACAGCTAGTTTAGCGATATCTACAATGTCGTCATATTCTCTTCCGTATTTTTCCATTTCTCGATCGCCCATTTGCTTTCTGCGCCGAAGTTCGATCGACTCATACCCATCCAGCAACGATCGCAAATTGAGTTTCAGTTTAAGTTTGCCGACGGTTTTTTGAGTTTCACCCATCTCCTCCAATCCTAGCAATTCCTCGTAATCCAGCGGATCGGCATCGGGATAACCGGGAACCGGCACCCATTGACTGATTTCCAGATTGGCAAAAGAATTGTGGATTTTGGTAAACGTATCGCGGATCATGCTGAGGAAAGAACGCCGCGTCGATTCCCGCCCGCTAACGGCAATAAAGATTTTCTTATCTTCCGGGTCAGATTTGATCCGGGCGATGTTGTACACCTCAGCGCCTTCGCGGTACTCCAGCATAACCCCCGTGCGCCAGTGGGTGCAGTTGTGGATTTTCTCGTGCATGAGGACGATGAAGCGCGAGAGGATGCTGTCGGGGAGGATGCGGTAGTGATATTGAAATTCCAGCGTTTCGCCTTCGAGTTCGGTGTTTTCCGGTTGTTCTTTGGGCAAGATGCCGGGGATGAGGAAAGTCGGCGCGGGACAATGGCTGACGGGGAAGCAGAGTTCAAATTCCTCCATCAACCCGGTGAGGCAGTGGTAGCGGTGGCTGGGATATTTATTTGGGTCGAGGATGCGGCTGAGGTCGGCGTAGGTGAGAATGCCTTTGGTTTTGACTTTGAGTGCGTCGTCGCTGAGGAGGGCATAGATGCCTTGTGTCACCCAGTGGGGATTGAGGATATTGGTGTTTTGCAGGATCGGGTGTTCGCGGAAGTTGAGGACAATGCCCAGGTTGTGCAGCAGTCCGATGAGTTGGGTTTGGTCGGTTTCTTCAAAGATGTTTTCTTTGGCGCAGATGGTGGCGTATTCGCTGATGCTGATGATGTCTTTGTCGAGGTTTTCCAGGCGCTGCTTGACTTGGAACCAGCTTAGCGGCAAAAGATCGTAGACTTCTTTGAGTTGGGAGATTTCGGTGTGGATGGCGCTGCGGAGTTCGTCGATGCCGGTTCCGCTTGGGCACGAAGTTTCGATAATCGCTTTGATGTTGGGATATTTGTCGCGCAAGGCTTTGCGGTTGAGATCCAGGGGTTGTTCGTCGCACTTGTTGCCGACGAGGATGACGGGGGAAGCATCGCCGAAGCTTTCGATCAGCTTCAGCCAGTATTCGAGGCGGTTTTCGTCTTCGCTGGTGCGGCAGTTGCACACCAGCAGGTAGAGGCTGCGTTTGGTAAGGAAAAATTGGTGGGTGGCGTGGTAGATTTCTTGTCCGCCGAAGTCCCAGACGTTGAGTTTGACGGGTTTGGTGTTGACTGTAATTTGCCAGTCTGTGATGTTGAGTCCGTCGGTTTGGGGCTCATTGGGGTTGTATTTGTTGTCGGTGAGGCGGTTGATCAGGGAGGTTTTGCCGACGCTGCTTTGCCCGACGAGGAGGACTTTGGCTTCGTTGAGGGGGCGGACTTCGCCGCTGCGGAGTTGGCGCAGGTAGTTGAAGATGGCGGCGGGAGTACCGAGGGCTCCGTACTTGTTGGCGGGCCCTAGAACTTCAGGAGAAATGGGCAGGGGATTGCCACGGAGGTCGAGTATTTCAATTTTTGGCAGTGTTTCCAAGCATTCAGGAATCTTTTCAATCTGATTGTCACTGAGGTCAAGCTGTGTCAGATTGGACAGTTGGCCGATGACTTCTGGGATGGATGCAATCTGATTCTCACCGAGGTAAAGCACTGTCAGATTGGACAGTTGGCCGATGACTTCTGGGATGGATGTAATCTGATTGTAACCGAGGCTAAGCTGTGTCAGATTGGACAGTTGGCCGATGACTTCTGGGATGGATGTAATCTGATTGTTCCAGAGGTAAAGCGCTGTCAGATTCGACAGTTGGCCGATGACTTCTGGGATGGATGCAATCTGATTGTTACTGAGCACAAGCTGTGTCAGATTGGACAGTTGGCCGATGACTTCTGGGATGGATCTAATCTGATTGTCACTGAGTTGAAGTTCTGTCAGATTCGACAGTTGGCCGATGACTTCTGGGATGGATCTAATCTGATTGTTAAAGAGGCAAAGCTCTGTCAGATTCGACAGTTGCCCGATGACTTCTGGGATGGATGTAATCTGATTGCTAAAGAGGCAAAGCTCTGTCAGATTCGACAGTTGGCCGATGACTTCTGGGATGGATGTAATCTGATTGTCACTGAGGACAAGCTGTATCAGATTCGACAGTTGCCCGATCGCATCTGGGATGGATGTAATCTGATTGTCACTGAGGACAAGCTGTGTCAGATTCGACAGTTGCCCGATCGCATCTGGGATTTGGGTAATCTGATTGTGACTGAGCACAAGCTGTGTCAGATTCGACAGTTGCCCGATCGCATCTAGGATTTGGGTAATCTGATTGTGACTGAGCACAAGCTGTGTCAGATTCGACAGTTGGACGATCGCCTCGGGAATTTCTGTTAAACCAATGCTGGTTAAATCTAAACTCTCTAATTGCTGTATTTCCAGCAGCAATTCTGGAATCCTTCCGAATGGATTGCCACTAAGGTTAATCGAGCGCAAATTTTCCAACGATCGCAATTCCTCTGGCAGTGCGATTAATTGATTGGTGATTAGTTGCGGATTCCATGAACCATCAACCCTTTCCCATTTTTGCACCTTCCCCAACACCAACGTCTCAAGCTGTGTACACTTGCCAATCTCCGGCGGCAATTCCTCCAAGTCCAGCCCCGACAAATCCAGTTCCGTCAATTTTTCCTCGGCTGCTTGGTCAATTCGCCGCACTGCTTCCTCTCGCGTCATGCCCTTCGTCTCGGGAGCGTGTCACTTTTGCGATGAGTATAAATACTCATGAACCCCACCATGACTTTTTTACCGATCATCAGTATA
>NZ_JAUBPR010000266.1:0-1898 GCF_036700845.1 Microcoleus sp. S13_C5 | reverse complement strand
AACCGCGCTAACTTGGGTATGGAAGTAATGCACGAGCGCAATGCTCACAACTTCCCGCTTGATTTGGCTGCTGGTGAGACAACTCCCGTAGCAATGGTTGCTCCTTCTATCAATGGCTAAGTTTTAGTCCGAGATTACAAAAAGCGCTCCTAGAAATAGGGGCGCTTTTTGTTTGGGGAAAAATAAAAATATTTTTATCGGCATAAACTCCTCTCAACTATTTTATTAAGGTACATTGCTCTAAGTGACAGTAGAGCATATTATCTGTGTTCGCCCTACCTCCTCACTGGCTCAAATCCCTGCACAAAACTCATCCAGCGTGGTACTTTATCACCTGTAATATCTAGGATGGGAATGTTGAAACTTCTGACAGCGGGGCGACCTACTTCACCAGCCGAAAAAGTCACATTCGTAGGTTCCGACTTACCTAAACCATAGGCACTAGCTATTTGATTAGCAAGTCGGCAGGTTATTTCAAAACTTCCCATATTAATCCTGCCACCTCCAGCCGCGTAATTCCAAGTAATACCGGGTGTTAAATTCTCTTGTTGACACATAAAGTGGGTGACTTCAAACATTTTGGCAATGTGAACGTCATATCGCCTTAAGCGTCCTCCATACGCCGATGCTGTGGTATCGCTTTCTGGTACTACAATCGATCCAAATCCTTCGTCAAAACCAAGCTCCATCGGGAGTGCTGTGGAACTTGCTAGCGGTTGACCCGTTTGGGGTTGTACGCGAGTCGGTGACATCTGTATTGGTTTGACAAATTGACTATTAGCGCGAACGAAACAACCTTGCGCTGCACCAGCAGGGTAGCTTTTTCCTACAAAAAGCCAAGGTAAACCCCTGGTATCGTTGAAAGTACCCGCAGCATTACTAGGAAAGCTTTCAAAACGCTGTCCCTGTTTTAAGACACCAACTAAAGACCAATTAAAAAACTCAAATGGAGTGCGGTTGTCAGCACGCATAAGTTCTTCAAAAGAAGAATTTGTCATGCGACAATTTAACCCATTTGGGTCTGGATCTACGACTTCCCAATAAGTATGATAAGCTCTTCCCATATAATCCCCTTGATTATTAGGACTAGGGAGAGGTGCAGTAGAACCCAGCGTAGCTGTTCCTAATGCCAGAAGAGTGGAAAGAGTAATGGTTTTTAATTTTTTTAACATGAGTATCACTTTTCAAACACTACATCTATTGGCAATCAAATAGCGATCGCACGTCTTCCACAATCTCGACCCCCCTCATGGGATGAAAAGCCAATTCACACCATAGAGGCATTAATATTAAGTACAATCTCAATTAGACGTTCAACACAAAGTTCTCGATATAATCGACAAATATTCCGGTGAGATAAAGAAAACGCTTTCCCTCAATGCGACGCACGAAGACCGAGGTAGCCCCATGTAATGTTTCTGGTAGCCGCAGCTCGTCTGGATAGCGAAATTTATCTACGGTATATCCCTTATAACTCCATTCCTGACCAATACTTTTGCTATAGTCCCTGACAAAGTGTTCCTGCTTGGTAAATACCTCCACTCCATCGGTCCCAGGATCGGCATCGGCATTATCTACAAATTGCAAGCCCAGCAATCTCCAATGCATTGATCGGCTTGCATTAAACTTCCTCAAGTCCGTTCCTGACCGATTAAAACCGTCAAAACTGACATAATTTTCATTGTTACGCTACCATCGGGAGCCGACACGCTGATTTTTGCCCTTAAAACGGGTTCATCTTGACTGCAATTACGCGCACACTTTTTTGACGTTGGGCAACTGGCTAACCTGATCCCACCACGTCCGTAGTTTTGGGGTTTGATACCAATTTTATGTGAAGTTGCATATAATAGAGAGATAGCTTGTATGGTGCGTTTATGAGTCGTAGTTTAAAAATA